>JBMFVR010000001.1:0-41050 GCA_049965895.1 Nitrososphaeria archaeon
GTGTCAGCACCATTTTCCTTCACAAATTTTGGTAGGTCACCTGCCGCATGTTCAGTATGGGGGTTAAGTTTTATCACAAGGTCAGCAATTTTGTTTTCTTCTACCTTTACAAATGCAAAGTACTTGGCTCTTCCAAAATGCATCGATATTTCTGAATCAAGTCCTTCATCATTTTCTACAGGAAAAGCAATTATCATGATCTTATCGAAAACAACCATCAATATAAGAATTTTTGTAAATAATTAAGTTTAACCTATAAAACAGCAAAAATCAAAGCATTAAATCATAATTAGGATTTTGAAGGTTTTTACTGTAGCTTTATTGACAGCCCACCGGTGGGCAGCTCCTCAGCTCCCTCCTTTATCATGAGGTCCATCTTTAGCTTGTTCCACTCCTTTTCGTTGTAAATGCATCCGGGGTCAGGAGCCTTTATGTCGTGATAGTAATTGTATGCCCTTGCCCTGCAACCGCCGCACGTGTACTTGTATGTGCACGTCCTGCAGGCTCCTTCAAGGTCATCCTTGTTCCTTAGGTCCTTGAGCAGCTGGCTCTCAATCCAGAGCCTTTCAAAATCGTCAGCGTACAGGTTGCCCACCTTCACCTCATCCTCATGGGGGAAGAACACGCACGGATATATGTCGCCGTTTGGTTCAATGCTCATGTAGAACCTCCCTGCACCGCAACCACCTATGAAGTCTGCAAGCTGCTGAAGCTTGGGGTTGGTGTACTGTGGGTTCTGGAAGTGTGTAGGTATTACGTTCTTTCCGATCTTCTTCTGAGTTTCAACTACCTGCGCAACCATCGCGTACTGTGGAGCAGTGGACAGCAGCTCAAGCCCACCCTTACCAGTGTTTTCGTACAGCATTGACAGCAGGTCAAACCTCTCCTTTGGCTCCAGGTCCTCCATCACAATTTCCCTGCCCCTGCCCGTGGGTATAAAGTTGTAGGCCATGAGCCACCTTGCACCCAGACTGCGTGAAAACTCAATCATCCTGGGCGCATCGTTTATGTTGTACTTTGTAACTGTCATGGAAACTTCAACAAACATTCCCTCATTGACGCAGTTTTTTATTGCCCTCACAGCCCTCTCCCAGGCCCCATTAACCCTCCTGAATGAGTCGTGCACCTCAGGCGAAGGACCATCAAGGCTTATCTGCACGAACTGGAGCCCTGCCTCCCTGTACTTTCTTGCAATCTTTTCGTTTGACAGCACCCAGCCGTTGCTTGCCATGGCCGGATACATGCCCAGCTCGCTGACCCTGCGTATGTAATCTGGCATGTTGGGCAGGAGTGTGGGTTCACCGCCGGAGAACGCTATGGATGTAACACCGGCTCTGGCCAGCTTCTCTATTCCCTGCATAACCATTTCCGGTGTGGCTTCGTTAGGGTCCTTCCTCCCTGCGTTCTCATAGCAGTGCAGGCAGTTAAAGTTACACGCCTTTGTTATGTTCCAAACTATCTGGTACGGTGCGCCTGGAACGAACGGCCTCCTGACGCCAAACAGCGCAAGGCCCTTAACGGTAGTCGCAACACCCTTCCTCCAGTATGCGCTCTGTAACGATTTCTGCATCTGCTCGGCTGTTATGCCAAAGGTCTGCCCAGCCCTCTTCATGACGAACGAAATGACCTTCTCCGTGAACCTGCACTTCACGCACGCATGCTTTCTCTTGCCGGTGTAGAGTTCAAGGGCTACCTCAAGCCTGTTACCACCATCAGCTTCACAGTACTGTGTTGAGCTCTTCAGGACGCTCCTTATGAACGGATTATTTATCATCTTTTCAAAAGAGTTAACCATGCCAACTAGGGAACTATCATTTTGTGGATCTTTGGGTGTATCTGCTAACATAAATTGTTTATGTTATTTTTCAAATATAAATTTACCTCTAAAACAGCTTACCGACGAAAAAATACCGGCATTTATTTAGGCATAATTTAATCTGTACAGTGGGTTGTTTTTTGAGAAGAAGATCCATATTAAAATATTCAAACCGCTTTAAAATTAGGTAAAAACACTAAACCATTTAAAATATATTTAACTACGACTTAAGTACAATGACCATGATGAGTGACGATTCATTTTCTGTTTTATGGTGTAAAATGGAGCGTAAAGAGGGTAGCTTTGATATAATGGGCGAAATTAAAAATTTTTTTTTAAAAATAGAAAGTTTGCCTAAAGACGGCGACATATTATTGTTATCGGGGAAATACGTATCGATGTCTGAAGGAAGGAAATATCAACTCGACAGGGTTAAGCCATTAAATGACGCAAAAAAACTTTCAATGATAAATAAGGGTAACCCAAAATTAACAGAAGTTATAATTAGGGAAAGCGAAAAGGTATATGCGTCTTTTTCAGGTATATTTATGGCGGAAAATAATGGGTTGTTGCAGCCTAATGCAGGAATAGACAAATCAAATGTGCAAGAAGGCAATATAATATTATATCCAGAAGATCCTAACAAGTCCGCACTGGGCATCAGATTAAAAATGTTAACAGAATATGGCGTAAATTTAGGTATTGTTATAACGGATAGCAGGATTTATCCTGTAAGGAAGGGCACAGTTGGAATAGCGATAGGGTACAGCGGCATTAAAGCAATTTTAGATGACAGAGGCAAACCGGACCTCTTTGGGAAACCACTTAAAATAACAAGAAGAGCCATTGCAGACCAACTTGCAACTGTAGCTCAGCTGGTAATGGGGGAGTCAGGTGAATCTATACCCCTTGTCTTAGTAAGAGGGCTGGCAACCTTTGTCAGCGCAAATGATATTAAAGTAAATTTATCAGTACCATTTCAAGAGGATCTTTACTATAGCGCAATAAAAAATATATTACAGCAAACTCATTCAGAGAATAAATAGGTATATCATATTTTCCGCAAAAAATTTACAATGAATGAATGTTACGCAACTTAAAGGGGAAAAGGTTTAAGATAATGAAAAGAAACACAAATGTTCTTCCTGCTGGGTATCCATGAAAAAGGTAGAAGATTGTGCGTATGCCTGCACATAAATAAGGTAATAAATGCAGATTTTAATTAGATATATTCTTGGGTTCGATAGAGATTGGATGGAAAGCTTGCTTGTGATATGACTCTGGTGTGAAGCAAAAAGCCATCGACAGTGATGCAATGAATATGAAGGCACAGCCATGAACCTTTAATCTAACTAAGAGGCAAAGGCCCCGTTTAGGACGTAAAATTTGTCAACGCAGTAATTTAAGCGTAAACCCTCCATGTGTATCCGCATTTGGTACATCTATAAAACTGTGTAGGAGGCTCATCAGCGCTCCTTGTTTGCACTAACCACCAGTAAGCCTTTGTGTTACCACATCGAGGACAAGGTATATTTACAGTTGGAAGGGTACTTACATCAACATTGTCTCCTATTACTTTTAGAGTATTTTCATTATCGGATACTTTTTCTTCAAGAACCTTTTCATTTTTATACTTTTCAGTATAATTACATGTGGGACAAACATAAACTAGTTGCACACTAGATCCCTGCTTTACACTTTTTAGCTTCATCAAACTTCCATCTTTAGGACAAAACTTGGGCACTTTAGATCAAGATAATGCCTTTTCTAGCTCATTTTTTAAGCTTTTTGTTATTTCAGTAGCTTTGTCTATTCCATCATTCATAACCGATTTGGGATCAGAGCCATCAGTCAACAGGTAAATGTAGGCTTCTCGGGTAAGTGGATGACCCTTTTTAACAGAAACGTTTTTAACTCTTTTATCATTTAACAGGTTAAGCTGAAGTATATACATCAATGATATATCTATGTCTTTTATCAAGAGTTCCAAGGATTTATCATCCTTTTTTATTACTGAGACTTCCATATTTAAATCACGTAATGGTTTGTTAGCATGTGCATTTAAACGTTTATTTGCCTTATATGATCAAATTATTACAATTGATGGCTATTTCTGATCTAAAGAAAAAGCTCGCCATATATCACCGGATTTTTTATCTTGAACCTTTCTAAAACCTCTGGATGCACTTCACCAATCTCTCCCACAATTTTGTCTTCAAACATAACTGTGGCTGCCCTTAAGGAATAAGGTTTATCTGAATTAATGTAATTTAATTTATACCTAAACACTAGTTTATTTATCGCTTCAACATAAGATTTAGCTGTTGTCATGGTGGTATTTTGTGACTCTTCAATGAAGCATAACTTTTTTATCTGGTGTGGTACGTCTTTCATCAACACTATCTCACCAATTTCAAAAAATCTGTGAGGAGAAGGTTCCTGTTGGTTCGAAGAAATCACTTTAATGCACCCTGGCAAAAGCAAATCTCTTATCATATTATGCTCAATGCTTTTTGAGAAGCTGACAGTATATACCCTTGCATCTCTCTTCATATTTTTTATTAGCAAGGCTTCAGAGGTCAGGATTGGGTTTACAACCTCATTAAATCCTAGACCTACAAGAACGCTTCTAATAACAGAAGTTATCGTGGAATCTTTTAATTTAGAGCCCTCTTTAAAGTAAAAGCCAGAATCCGGTTTTATTTTAAAAAGACCGTAACCTAACATGACCTCTTCGACAATATCGACTGGATGCAAAATATCTCCACGGTAGTGTGGAATAGTAGTTTTTAAATAATCACCTTCAATCTGAGGTTCGAGCCTGCACTTTAATAATGACAATATTAAATCATCGTCAGATAAATTGATTCCAAGCATCTGGTTTACCTTTTGTTTTTCAATCATGATTTCTTTTGAACTGGTATCAGGATATAAGTGGCCTTGGCCACCTTCATACACAATGCCCCTAATGATGCTGGCCCCCATATCCCAGAGCGTTTCAGCTATTATTGACGCGGATAATTTTACGGCTTCATAATCAGTACCAGTTATATCAACAAAAATATTTTTTGTACTCTCGGAAATCTTTGTGGCATTCCCATTTATAATTGGTGGTAATGATAAAACTGTACCATTACTGTCTATCAGCGCAGGATAGTCTGTAGTTGTTAAAAGATACCCATATTTTCTTCCTTGCTCTGTTTCTTTAAGAATATCATACACTGTCATCATATGCGTTCCGTTTAAAGGTATAAAAGAAAAGTTACTATCAACTACAGTGTAAGTTATTGGTGGCGTTATGACTGAAAAGTCATGAAATCCTATGGCAACCTTCTTCCTTTCTCTCCCTATGCCGTGATGCAAATCTTCCTGCATGGATATAATTTGCTTAATTGAGTCTTCATTTAATACAAGATTTAGAGCGGAGAATCCAGCTATATAAGGTCTTATTTTCTTGACTTTGTTATCTTCATTTATTATTACTTTACCATCTAAAAATTTTCTGATTTTAATGCCAAGCTCATCTCCAAACAAACCCTTTAATCCCCTAACGATCCCTAAGTCTGTGGAGTAATCTGGTCTGTTTGGTGAATATTCAACTTTAATATAGTCTTGTTGAAAATCTTCAATATCCAGACCAAGATAAGGTAGCATTGAAACTATTTCATCGTAACCCCTTTTAGAATAAATTTCCTCTAACCTTTTGCGTGTTAATTGAACAACTGGCACGTTTCTCCCCAATATCACTAACGTAAAAGATAAATTAAATCTATCTAACTGCAACTTTAAAGAGGAATATGAACCGTTAAATTATATGGGGCCGCCGGGATTTGAACCCGGGACCGCCAGCGCCCCAGGCTGGTATCCTGGACCAGGCTAGACGACGGCCCCTCGGAGATTGATCATTTTGCAAATATAAATTGATTTCTATACTGGTTTCTTTGTTATATTTCATTGAATCAGCAAACAAGTTCCTATACTGCATACCAACCCAAGATAGCTGCATGGGAGTTCACGCGCTTTAGTGTAAGAGGATGTCACTGATATACATCTTGTAAAGACAAGGCCGTTACATAGCAAAAATGTACAACAGTTATGATCTTAAAGTTACAAGTGACTACGAAACCAGATAAATAAATATTTAGAAATGCTTAAAAAATCCAGTCCAGTTTTTCAAACCATGAGTTCAGATAATGAAGAAGAGTCAATAAAAGAACAGATGTTAAGGCGCATTATCTCCGAAAAATCCAGTCCGATAATTTCAAACGGGCCGGTGGAAGTTACAGACAAGGATTTCAATCAGTTTATTTCTTCGCATGAAAATGTGGTTATTGATTGCTGGGCAGAGTGGTGCCAGCCATGCAGGCTTATTTCACCCATAGTAGAAGAACTGTCAAGGAAATATTCAGGGAAGATATGGTTCGGCAAGCTCAATGTAGATGAAAATCAAAATACTGCAATGGAATATTCTATAATGGGAATACCTACACTTTTGATATTCAAAGGTGGTTCGTTAGTAGACCAGATAGTTGGTGCAATGCCAAAAAGGTTAATTGAATCAAAAATAATTTCAGCGCTGGGGATAGAAGCATGAGTTTAATATCAGATGAAGATAAAAACACGTTAAAGGACGTATTTGCCAAAAAGTTGGGCGGAAATATAAAATTAATAGCATTTACCAAAAAAAATGATTGTGAATATTGCAACGAAGTTATTGAACTTGTAAAGGAAGTGTCAAGCCTAGATCAGAGAATAAATTATGAAATATATGATTTTGATGAAGCTACAGAAAAAAAGAGGGAGTATTCTGTAGAAATGGCCCCAGCTATAGTGATATCCGGTACAAAAATATCCAAGGTGCACTTCTACGGTTTGCCTGCAGGCTATGAATTCAGTGCTTTTATAGATGACATGATTGATGTAAGCAAGAATTCCACAAGGCTTGCTCCATCTACAGTGACCAAACTAAATTCTGTAGACAGGGATGTCAAGATCCAAGTTTTCGTTACTCCATCGTGTCCATATTGTCCAAGGGCTGTCAGGATGGCACATCAATTTGCCATGGTAAATGATCATATTGATGGTAGCATGGTGGAGGCACTTGAATTCGAGGAGCTTGCTAATGAATATGGAGTTATGTCGGTTCCCCATATAGTGATAAATGGGAGTTACACATTTATTGGGGCCGTACCTGAAACACAATTTTTAAATTACCTTTTTGATGCTTTACAGGGCGGCCAGGGACCATCTGAAAGTGGAGAAGTCAGCTCAGTTTAGAACCGTCTAAAATTTCTGATGGACTATCAAAATCAGTTATAGATAATTTATCACGCTTTTCTAAATATGAAACAGGTAAAAAGAAAACCCTTCTGAGCATACTGGGTATTGCCTTTACATCATAGTTTTTATAATTAGTTAGGATTTCACACGCGGAAAGAACTGATGATGTTCGATAAGCTGCGTGAATGACTTCTATTTTTCCATCATTCCATATGGGTATAACACCATCTACATCCATTTTTTCCAAGTAACTATCTAGTAAATTTAAAAAATTGTCAGTTACCAGGGGAGAATCGGCCGAAATTATTACAATTTTTGAGTTGGTGCTGGCACGAGCAGCGGACATTATTCCTACAAGGGGGGAATATTCACCAATTTCATCCTTAACCACTTTTACTCTGTATTTTATTTTATCTGGGATATCGAATGCCAAAGATTTTACTGACAAAATAATTTCATTCGCTTGAGAATTTAATGCAGAATATAGAACCCATTCTAGCATTGTCTTAGTTCCAATCTGGAAGAAAAGTTTGTTTGCACCAAATCTGGTAGATTTTCCTCCAGCAAGAACTGCTATCGTGTATGTCATCTTGCTGTTAATAATAAAGGATTTACTATATTACCATATTGTTCCCCTGCTTTAATAAGCCTTTTTTCCTGGTCAGACAATATTTTAAATACTTCTTCAGGTACTGTTTTAAAATTTCTATAATTATTAATTACCCTCCTAACTTTTTGCAAATTTTTATCTACTTTTATTGAAAATTGATTGGAATAAAGCTCCTTAGAGTATTTTTTGTTTAAAGTTTTATCAAAAAGGTTTTGAAGTAAATCATATGTTGGAATATATCCAGTAGGCATCTCGATCGCGGTTGCATTTTCGTTGGATCGCAATTCCATCCATTTAAACCAGACACGTTTGTCGGTTTTATCAGTAAGATATTTGCCGTTTTCACCCTTTAAAAAGTAATTTACTGCAAATACCTTTGGAGGTTTTTTAAGATTCTTCCCAAATTCTATGTAATGCTTCAAGTAATCTCCTATGTTAACTGATAGAAAATCCAATATCGCCATCGGATTAAATTCTCTGATATCGGTTGCATCTATTGTTGCTGCAGTGCTTTGAGATTCTATAGATGCGCCATAGGCTATTACACCATGACTCCAGTTAAACGATTCCTGAACGGGAACCCACGTGTCATAATCCCTTCCGCCATAGACTATACCTTTCACAGGTACTCCAGCGGGGTTATCATATGCTGGGTCTAAATTGGGGAAATTTTGTAAACTGACAGTAAATCGCGCATTTGGATTTGAGATTGGTGATTTCTTTCCTTTGTACCAGTTGCCGGCGTAGTTTATTCCTTCGGATGGCTCATCCAGACCGTCTCCATTCCACCTTACGTCATTCTCAGGCGTAATTAAAACATTGGAATATATTACTTCCGATTTTTCATGTAAAACTTGCCATATAATGGGGTCATCTTTACTGTTTATGCCGTCTATGACTCCAAATACACCCTTATCTGTATTAACGGCCCTAACTTCGCCATCTACATTCTTCAGCATGGCTATATCATCTCCCACTAACGATTCACCTTGCATCATTGCAGTGGAGGTTTTTCCACACAATGAAGGATAAGCACCTGTAAAATAGCTTCTCCTATTACCATTGTTTATTCCCATAAGAAGCATATGTTCCATGAGCCAGCCCTCTTCCAATCCTCTTTTAATTCCTAGCCTTAATGCAAGTTTTTTTAAACCGACCGTATTGCCAGCATATTGGGTGTTAACGCTGTATGTAATTCCCTCATCTACATCTATAACAATCCTCCTTAAATCGATGTTTTTAGATATGCCATTTTGAAGTTCACCTTCCGAATGTACTAAATAGAAAGGTTTACTCTTAAGTGGTTTAAGAAAAACATCATAGGCATTTCTGTACAAAAGCTCCTCTGAATGCATTACATAACTGGAATCTGTAATCTGCACCGCCGGAATAGAAAAATCTGAATTTTTAGGTCCCAATACATAGAACCCTACAAGCATCTCCTTTCCCTTCATTATTCCCTTCATTATTGAAAAGACTTCTTCCAGCACCATCTTCCTTTTTGCATAATTCTTTATCCCGTCTATTTGGCTATCAGATGCAATATAGGTGTGGTTTCTATCCCTTCCCTGATCATTGATTCCATCAAAATGCACTGTTTGAAATTTACTTCTTGTGGGCATTTCCTCTTTTTGGACCAGCGCTTTATTTTTTATGTAATTGATATCATCAATTGACCCAGAATTTATAAAGATCTTGGATGGTAGCAGCAATTGATTAAAGGTAGCCAGCTGATGTATAATGCCCTTATCATAAATTCTAAAAAGTTTTGATTTATTTTCGGCGTCCAGCGCGGCATACAAACTATCATACATATATGGGGTGCTTCGCGGAACTATTTATTTTAAGTTTTACTGTTCATACTCAGTTAAAATTAAACAATGAACAAATTCGCACACTGTTTTTGTTAATGCACTTAAAGTAACATTTTTTAGTTGCCACATTTATTTTATGTAGTTCATGACAGTTTATATAAAGACTGAAAGGGATGCTGTAGCGGAAAGAGCAATCATATCGGGAGATCCAAGCAGGATTAATCAGTTGGCTGAGATTTTAGAAGGAGCAAAAATGATCAGCAATTCTGGTGGCTTCCTTGCATATACAGGAACATATAAAGGAACTCCAGTAACTGTAGCCACGCACGGTATTGGTGGGACTTCTGCTTCAATAATAATAAATGATCTAATATCACTTGGAGTAAAGAAAATCATCAGACTTGGAACAGCGGGATCGTTAAAGGAAGATATAGAAGTTGGAGATGTTATAGTTGCCACGGGGGCGCATTATTCACCGGGAGGGGCACTAGGGTATAACTGCGGGAAATTCATATCTGCAGCCCCTGATTTTATACTTACAAAGAAATTATATCAATCACTCAAAAGCGCTAACATAAAGGTTCATTTGGGAACTGTATTTTCCAAAAATGCCTTTTATACGTTGGAAGATTTAAATCCATGGCTCATATCAATGGGAGTACTGTCACTTGAGATGGAATGTGCAACCCTTATGATTATATCACGTATACATAAAGTTAATTCGGCTTGCGCCCTGATAGTCAGCGATAATGTGGTAAAGAAATCGAAAATGTATACGGCAGCAGAATTAAAAAACTTTGTAAACGTAGCGTCCCATGCAGTAATGGATTCAATTATATCCTAGGAAAATTTTGGTCTTTTGCTTATGATAGGATTAACATACATGGGTCTTCTTGGCATGTTGCCCTGCATTGTCCTAAGTTCCATCTTAAGTTCATTGATATTTAAAGATCTTGTCTGTTCCTTACCTATTTTTTGCCCAATCCTTATTACTGTGCTGTATTTAGCGCTAGCGATCTCCTTTTCTCCCAATATTATGAGAACTGGCACCCAAGAAGCCTTAGCCTCTGCAACCTTTTTTGCTAGAGTCAAATCTCTATCATCCACACCCACTCTGTAACCCTCCTCTTCCAGTTCACTGGCCAGTTTTAATGCAGAATCAAGTTGTTCCTTGGATGAAACAGGTATGACTCTAACCTGTTCCGGTGATAGCCAGAATGGCAGTAAGGGCACAGTACCGCGCCTTTCCATCCAGGCAGCAGATTCGAGCATGGATGCAAGAGCGCGTTCTATGCTTCCAAAGCTTGACGCATGTATTATAAATGGCACATGGGTCTTGTTTCCATTCTCGTCAGTATAGTTTATGTTAAATCGTTCACCGTTTTTTATATCCCATTGCACAGTAGAAATTTGTAAATTATTACCATCAGGAAATATTGCCTGAAATTCATTCTTAAATGCATAATAATGTGTCATACGATTCATTAATTTGAAAAACGCAGGCTTTTTTATATTTTTCAATAGTTCCTTAAAATATGGTTTATATTTTTCATAGTATTCATCAACTATTTCAAATCCAAGTACCCAATGTTCTGGCGCTATAATATCATCCATTAATTGTTTAAACAGTGCAGTGAGTTTTGAAAATTCTTCCCTAGCAACAGACTCGCTTTGGCAGAATGCATGGTGATCAGTCATTAGGAAAGTTCTTACCCTCATAAGTCCTACTACCTCACCGCTCTGTTCTTTTCTAAAACACTGAGCCTCCTCATAAACTTTAAAAGGCATTTGCCTGTAACTTATATTGAGCTTTTGTACAAAGGGAAATGCACCAGGATCGCTTGCGAATCTGAGCACCATATTCTCACCTTCGATCTTGTAATCCCTTTCATGAAACTCACCCTGTAAAAGAGATATTGATTCTATATCTGTTCTGTAAATCAGCGGGTTCTGCATCTTTATGGCACCCCATTTCATGGCTAGCTTCTGAGCGTATTCGAGTATCAGATCCCTTATGATAACGCCATTGGGATACCATTTGAGGTGTCCTATATCGCTTTCTGGACAGTAATCTACAAGCTCTAGCTTTTTCATTTGCTTTATATGCGCAGGTTCTTCTTTATGGAGCGGTTTACCAACAAGCTCATTTTCTACAAACCTTTTTAATGCATCATTTTTTGCCAGTGGGGTGGATTGTTCTAACTTGTCAGGGAACACCTCATATTCTTCGCCGTCTTCATCGATAACAAAATATCTATAAAACTTTTCTTTGGGTTCAAATTTGGCCCTCTTTTTGCTGCCCTTGATTGTACGAAGTGATTCTGCTAGAGGATGACCTTTTAATGATAATGTGAAGGCCTTATTCCAGCCAAATGGTGCCTTATCAACAACCAGCCCAGACTTGCTTAAAAAACCAAATAAATCATTATATAATTTACGTGAATAGTTGGGTGAGGCAAGGTTTTCGCTCAAATGCGAATATGGATAAATTATTACAATATTTCTTTCCCCCAACTGTTTTAATTGGTTTTTAATTTCATAATAAACTTCTTCAAATAAAGATTCAGAATCTTCGTTTTCTATAGTTACAAACACCACCAATGCATTGCTATAAGATTTGAATAGGCCGCTTTTGGCTTCATCCCTTATCTCGCTTTCCGGTTCTACTATTCGGTAGCTGAAACTATCGGTATCGAGCAGTAAAAGCTTCATATATTAAGGCGTGTCTACAACCAATTTAAACGTTTTTGATATGCTACAATTTAAACGTTAAAACACCTATCAAATAATACACCTTGATCCATCTTCTAAAAGTAAATGGGTCATTTAGGGGGCAGTTTTACCTTGGTTTGGGCTTCCATATTTTATTACGTTATTAATTTCCAATTTATCATCAAAGCTTTTTATAAACTTAAGATCTTTGATTATTTCGTGCGCATAAAGCGAAATTTTTACGTTTGTATATGATTTAACTATAATCATTTCCGGTGAAATTAGAAGCGCCTTTCTTTTGAATTTAAGCAAGCGTGATTTTATCTGTGCACCGTAAAGGCCAGCCATGGAGCCATTATGGTCTGATGCAAGTTCATAATCAAGTCCAAGCTCTGCAGAGTATTTTACATGCATCTCAACACTATCTGGGCTAATACCAACTACATCTCCACCATAAGACCTTATGTCGCTCAGCTTGGCTTGGAAAGCTTTGACCTCAAGAGTGCATCCGGCCGCAAAATCTTTTGGATAAAAGAACAAAATTAACCATTTTTTAAAATATCTTTCAGTATTAAGCGTGCCAAAAGTAGACTTGAGTGGTAAAATTATGGCCCGGTCCCCTTCTTGTAATTTCTTCATAATATATTGGGATCATGGTACTTTAATATTAACTCTTATCTAAAATCGTAAACCTAAACATCGTTAAGCTTAAAGATAGGTTGCTATGATATTGTCTGCATGTTAAATATCAGGCGGCCAAAAATCACAGTTGGCAGTGCGTTTGTTACTCTTATTTTTTCATTACTGCTGGCGCTCACACTATACGTAAGGATTATGCCAGCAAAGTATGGATTATATCTAAATGAATTTGATCCATATTATCATTATTATGTAACAAATGTTGTTGTTAATGACCTTTTGACCTATGGGTTGAGTGGAATTTCTAAATACATGCACACGATAAGTTATTATTTCTGGTATCCTTGGGGGAGGAACTTTGCAGCAACATCTCCGTCCGGATTATACTTTATGGTAGCCATATTTTACATAATAGTGCACTTTTTTGGAACAAAGCTAACGCTTTATCAATTTACAGAAATTTTGCCAGTGATAGTAGGCGCTTTGATCAGCTTTCCTGTATATTTTACAGTAAAGGGTCTTACAGGCAACAAATATGCCGGTTTAATAGGAGTTCTCCTTCTTAGTTCTGTGCCAGGTTTACTGATAAGAACAGACTGGGGTTGGTACAAGGGCACTCCATTCGCTTTTTTGTTTATGCCAACAGCAATAATGCTTCTTATATATGGCTTTGACAAAAACAAGAGTAAGCTTCTTTTGGCACTAATTGCAGGTTTTTTAGTTGGTTATGCACAGACCATGTGGGGGGGTTCAGAGAACCTGAACGGCGTTATTGCCCTGGCATTTTTGTTCTTGCCACTATATGCTAAGCTTGATTTGAAAACTGTTGAAGCAGAAATCCTCTATGTTATAGGTGCCATGGTGGCGATCATTTATCCTGTACCTGGCATTGGATGGGCATACTCTCCAACCATGCTTCTACTTTATCTATCAATAATTGTTTCAACACTTTACATAATTAATGACAAACTAAAGTTGTTAAGCAAAACAAACTTCTTTATATCAGTTTTTGGTGTTATAGTTGTAGGTCTAGGCGCGGTTATAGTTGTGCTGCCACACTTGGTCAATCTAAGATACCTTTCAGCTTTAGATTTCCTACTCAGGCTAAAACCTTCAATTGTTAGCACTGTAGCAGAACAACTTCCAATTTCAGGACTGGATTTAGCATTCACATATGGATTAACGCTCTTATTAAGCATAGCAGCAGGCTATTATCTAATAAAGAAAAGGACTGTTGGTTCAGTGATCGTTGCACTTTTTTTGCTTTGGAGCTTTTATATCGGCTCATCCATGGGAGAATTGCTAGACTATATCGGGCTCGCAGCAACCATTGGAGCTCCCATAGGAGCATATTATATTTTTGAAAATATAAAGATGGCTCCTTTAAAGGAAAAGAAATCTAAGATCAAGGGCAAAAGCTACAGCTATTCTTATGAAAAAGGAGCAGTGGCAGTGGCCCTTATAGGATTGCTTGTTGTGCCAATTGGCTATTACTGGGTTCCTGCAAACAATACCCCCGTTACAATAGTTAACTCAGCAACTATACTCAATGGGGTTGTGCCAGCATGGACTGATGCTCTACATTGGATGTCGAATTCTTCAAACATGCCCCCCCATTCCGTTGTAATAGCATGGTGGGATTATGGTTACTGGATCACGGTAATGGGCAATCAGACAACGGTGATTGATAATGCAACAATCAATGATACACAGATAGGGTTGGTGGCTAAAATGTACCTTTCACCTACAAATGAAGCAATAAACATATTTCATAAATTACATGGACAGTATGTTGTAGTATTTGCTACAGGCGTGGACTTGTATACTGCGACACATGACCAGTACCTGTATGGCTATCAAGAAACCGGACAACTTTATGGAATAGGCGGTGATGAAAGTAAAGTTAACGCCATGATAGTGTGGGCAGGCTGGGAATCAAATCAATCAGCATACATCTCATCAAACGGAATGCTAACACCATATTTCTGGAACGATACGCTGCTTGGGCATTTGGAACCGCTAAGGTATCTGGGATGGGGGCAAATAGACACTTCTACAGGTCAGGTGGTAAACATAACGCCTAATTACATAAATTCTAGCACTTATTACCAGATACCATTATTTTTCTATCAGCCATACTACACTTCAAATTCCACACCTTTCAGCCTTGTTTATTCATCTCCTTTACAACTGGCATCAAATGGAATGTGGGCTCAGGTGTTGATATACAAATATGTCGGAAACTCAACGAATACAAGCGCTTAGGGAAGCATACAGGTGGTATTATTTCAATAGAACAGATGAATTAATACCACCATCTGAAATTTCAAAAAGGGAATTTGGTTATAGGGATTTTAGTGGATCAATGATAAGGCACATACAGTTAAGATCTAGTGGAGAGCTTTATGCGCTTGCACTCAAGTCAGTGCCAAGATCAATTTACTATTCTGTAGCTTATTATTCTGATCCATCTGCTCCAATGGAATCAAAGGGTAGACAAGGAAGTGACCTGGTATTTGATATAGATTTAAAGGATATAAGTAAATCATATACCCAGAACGTGTTTTGGATCTGCGGCGTTTGTCATAGTATAGGCGCCGGCCCAGCACCAAATGAATGCCCCAGCTGTTTATCAAAACAGGTTAGAAGTGTGGGATGGATCTGTAATGAATGTATGAATGAAGCCAAGCAGGCCGCCATTGACCTTGGTGATATACTACAGAATGACTTTGGAATGGGCAAAGGCGAAATTAAAACATTTTTTTCAGGGAATCACGGATTCCATTTGCATGCTAATTCGGCAGAATTTATTACCCTGTCTTCAAAGGAAAGAGCAGAAATATCAGATTATATAAGAGGAGCAGGATTTGAAGTTAAAACATATATTTCTAATGTTCCGGCCCAGGCAAAAGATTCAATTAAAGAAAGAAAGCATGTAAATATAGACCCGCAGGTAACAATTGATATATCAAGAATATTCAGATTGCCAGGCTCGCTACATGACGAGTCTGGTTTGGAAAAAAAGTTATGCGAGCGCGTTGAATCGTGTGACCCGTTAATTGATGCAGTTAATCTAGCAGAAGAACCTATTAATCTGAGGGTTTATTATGCACCACAATTTATGCTTAAGGGAATTAAATTTGGCCCATATAAAATGGAAAATTTAAAGTTACCAACCTATGCGGCGGTTTATCTTATGGCTAAAGACCTAGCTGATCCGCTTACGGGTAATGTGTAGGATACGCTGAATCGTGATATATTTCTGGACATGTGAATAAAATACTGTACATCAATAAAGGTTAAATTGTCAACAAAAAAATATCAATTTATGATAGAGTGGTCACTTGAAGATGGAAAATATCTAATAGATGTGTCACGCCAGGCCATAAAACATTATGGGTTGACAAGAAAGTACTTGGAAGTGGACAAAGCCCCAGCAAAATACCAGGTGAAGAGTGGAGCTTTTGTAACTGTTAAGGATAAAAAAAATCAATTGTTGGGGTGTATAGGTAGACCTTACCCTTCTGATGCTTTATTGAAAAATGTTATACAATCAGCTGTGGACGCTGCGTACTACGACCCTAGATTTGAGCCATTGGATCCCAAAAATTTAGACAGCGTACTTCTGGAGGTGAGCATACTTTCTCCGCCAGAAGAAGTCAATTTTAAAATGCCGGAGGAGCTTGTAAATAAAATCAAGGTTGGTAGAGATGGTATTATAGTGGAGTGGGCACTAGGTAGTGGCCTGCTTCTTCCCCAAGTGCCTGTGGAGGAGGGTTGGAGTGTTGAGGAATACCTTTCTTATGGCTGTCTTAAAGCCGGTGGCGATAGAAATTTGTGGAAAAGAGGAAATATGAGAATTTACAGATTTACAGCCAGCGTTTTCTCTGAGCTTCAACCAAACGGGCAAGTAGTAAGGATCAATCTTGGAACGTAAATGGTATTTTTCAGTTTACGGCAGTGGCTTAGGCCATATATCAAGGAGCCTTTGGGTAGCAAACATGCTTCCCGGGCAAAAGTTCTTTTCGACATGGGGAGAAGCACTTAATATGATAGATAACGGAATGACAGCTTTGCCCTCAACACCTCTAGACGTGGTCTGGACATCAGAGGGTAGAATGTCATTTAGAAAGACGGTAAAGAGATTTTATTCAGTTTTTAGTATACCTGCTTTGCAGATCTCCGAGGAAGCACACAAAATAAAAATGATAAAACCAAATGTAATTGTTTCAGATTCAAGGATTTCACCTATAATAGCGTCAAAAATTTATGGTAAACCATCGGCACTCATTATAAATCAGGCAAAGATACTGCTACCGCTTAGAGAATCAGTGGCCTCTAGGGCTATAGAAAGACTTACCGGGGAATTACTTTCAATTATTTGGAGAATGTCGGATCTTATAATGATTCCGGATCTTCCTCCACCATACACACTCTCATACCAAGGAATAAGCTCCAAGGTAATCTGCGGCAAACGGAGGTTCTTTGGGTTCTTTTCTAAAAGACCATCACCTTCGACAATAAACATCAGGCAAAAATTTGGATTAAAGAGTAAGGTAGCCTATGCCGCAGTCAGTGGTCCCAAGCCTACAAGGGACTTTCTTGTAAATCTTTTGACAAGGGTCGGTAAATACCTTCCGAGTGATGTAAGCTTGGTCATAAGTGAGGGTTCAGTAAATGAGGAGGGCAAGGTTGAGAGGCATGATAACGTTCTCAAGTTTGGATGGGACAGTTACAGAAACGACTTTATGAATCAGGCGGACGTGGTAATTTTAAGGGCTGGCCTAACAACCTTGGGAGAGGGAATAATGGCCGGCAAGCCTATGATGCTTTTTCCCATAGCATTGCATGGAGAACAAATATCTAATGCTCTCAAGGCAAAGGATATGGGAATCGCCAGAGTTTATGACCAATACGCTGCTAAGCCAGAAGCCATATGCAGAGAAATAGTGGACACAATAGGTGATTCTGACATTAGAAGAAAAGTAGAATTCATCAGTAAAATTGCACTGGAAATAAAAACAGAGGAAATGGTAAAAAGCGCCTTGGAGAGCCTAGCAGATAGATGAACGATCTTCCATATTCAGGTTTATATAGAAAGGGATCTTTAGACCTCTATGAGTTGCTCAGAGAATCGCTCGCGAGCCAGACCGGCGAATCTGGAATAGTTTTAAGTTACTTTGGAATAACCAAAGGCTTTAGTGAAAAGCCAGTAAAGAAGCTGGTTATAGAAGCGTACAAAGAATATGCTGACAGTGCATTGAAAAAAATTTGCGAAAACACCATAGAAAAATATTCTCTTAGTGATTGTAGAATTTTTCACCTAGAAGGTCAGTTTGACCCTGGCGAGCCGATTGTTCTTATAATTATATCTAGCAGAAGCAGAACAGGAGCTTTGGGCGCAATGCCCGAAGTTGTTGAAAGATACAAAAAGGAACCTACAATATGGAAAAAGGAAATATACCATGATGGCACCTCGAAGTGGATAAAGGAATGACACTGGGATTAGGAATAGAAAGCACAGCCCATACATTTAGTGCCTCCGTAATTGATGATAAAGGAAAAATATACGCAAACATAAAAAGCGTATATAAGCCGCCCTCAGGTTCTGGCATCCATCCAAGGGAGGCCTCTAGGCATCATGCGGAAGCCGCCCCCTCAGTTTTAATGTCGGCGCTTAAAGAATCAAATATAGATTATAAATCCCTTGACTTTATAGCTTATTCTGCTGGGCCTGGTTTGGGGCCATGTCTAAGAGTAGGTGCAACCATAGCCAGGTTCATATCAGCCTATTATGGCATACCATTGGTACCTGTTCATCATGGGGTAGGTCACATAGAACTGGGTTCAATGTTAACTGATGCCAGCGATCCTCTTGTCTTGCTTTTGTCTGGTGGTCACACCATGGTTCTGGCAGCAGTAAATGGAAGATGGAGAGTTTTTGGAGAAACTCTTGACCTGACGCTAGGGCAGCTGATAGATCAATTTGGAAGGGCAATAGGTCTCGCTTCCCCCGCAGGCCCAGCAGTGGAAAGGCTAGCAGAAAAAGGAACTAGTTACATAGATATGCCATATGTAGTAAAAGGTAACGACCTTTCATTTTCAGGTTTACTGACATCTGTAAAAAGAAAGATATTCAGTGAATCACGGGAGAACCTTGCGTTTTCGCTGCAGGAAACGGCATTTGCGATGTTATCAGAAGTTACAGAAAGAGCTCTTGCACTAATTCATAAAAAGGAGTTGCTCATTGTAGGGGGGGTTGCAGCAAATGTCAGACTTCAGCAGATGATGAAATTAGTATCAAAAAGGCACGAATGTGAAATAAAGAGCGTGCCGATAGAATATGCGGGGGATTGTGGGGCACAAATAGCATGGACCGGTTTACTTTACTTTAAAAGAGGGTATACAGTTCAGCCGCAGCGTGCTTTTGTAAGCCAGTCTTGGAGAATAGATGAAGTGAAATTACCATGGAGAAGTTAATTGCTAGAGGGGCAGAAGCAGACATTTATTATGGAAAGTGGGGACCTTTAAAAGCAATTTATAAGGTGCGCACCTGCAAGCCATATATGGTAAGGGAACTGGATGAAAGGATCAGACGGTTGAGAACAGTAAGAGAGGCAAAGATGTTAAGAACTGCAAGAAGCGTTGTGGATACACCACATGTGTTTTATGTTTCCCCAAAAAAGTTTACAATAATTATGGAATACATAGATGGAAAAAGGATGCTAGATATCATAGACAGAGAACCGGTCAAGGGAAGAGTTATGGGGGAAATTTTGGGGAGATTGCATATGCTAAACATAATACATGGTGATCCCAACACTGCAAATTTTATTTTTAATAGTGTAAAAGGAAAATGGTTTTTAGTTGATTTTGGGCTATCATATATGAGTTCTAGAAGGGAGGACATGGCCGTGGACCTGCATCTAGCCAAGGAAGTGATTTATGTTCAGCATCCAGCCCGATTTAATGAAATTATGGAGGGATTTTATCAGGGCTACACAAGCGTTTTGAGCGGTGGTGAAGAAATAATAAAAAAGATTGAAGAAATAGAAAAAAGGGGGAGGTATGCGCGCAATAGATCATTTTATTTTTGAGTTTGCGTGAGCCAGAGGAAACTAGAACCCATCAGGATGTAATATTTTAACAGTATTATGCGACACTGTTAATAAAGTGTGGAATTTAAACGCTTTAGCTGAAGGGTAATTTACATTACCGCATTTCTTTTAAACCGGGCTCAGCAAATATCGGGCATGGTTGACCTATTAGAATATGAAGGGAAACAGATATTTCAGAAATACAAAATACCAGTTCCAGAATTTAAGGTAATAAGGAACGAAAATGATATACCAGAATTTTCTGATAAGAAGGTGGTAAAGGCTCAGGTTCCGGTTGGAGGGAGGGGAAAGAGAGGAGGTGTGATCTTGGTAAATTCAAAACAGGAGGCGCTCAGCGCGATTGAGAATATAAGGAAAATTGATTTTGACGGTCATAGGGCGGAAACATTTCTCTTAGAAAAAGCTTACATGGCAGTTAAAGAACTTTATTTAAGTGTTACGTTGGATAGAAGCAAAGAACTTCCAGTTGTGCTTGCTTCTGCAGAAGGGGGAGTGGATATAAATTCCGTTTCTCCTGAAAAAATATACAGACACCACATAGTGCCATACATAGGTATACCACAGTATGTAAAAAGGGAACTCGCTGAATTTCTCGGGTTAAGGGACAGGCAGATTTATGAAATTGTTGATGCGCTTTATTCAATATATGATGAAATGGATGCCAGCCTGGTTGAAATAAATCCACTTATCATTTCAGAAAGTGGCCTGATGGCCCTAGATTCTAAAATTACGATAGAAGATGATGCGTTGTTTAGGCATCGTGATATTGAGCCAAGATTTTACGGCCTTGATCCAGTAGAAATCGAGGCAAAGAAAAAGGAACTTTCGTTTGTTAGATTGGAAGGTGATATAGGGATTATAGCTAACGGTGCGGGTCTTAACATGGCCACAATTGACCTGATAAGCCTAAAGGGAGGCAAGCCAGCTAATTTCTTTGATTTAGGAGGAACAGATGATCCAGAAAAGGTAATTGAGGCGCTAAAACTCGAATCAAAGGTTGTCAGCAAGGTGCTTTTTATAAATATCTTTGGAGGGGTTACAAGGTGCGATACTGTAGCAACTGGAATAGTAAAGTCGGTTAAGGAATTAAAACCAAAATTCAAAATAGTTGTTCGCCTTAGAGGTGCAAATGAAGAACAGGGAAGGCGCATTTTGCAGGAAAATGGCATAGAATCCATTTTAAATCTTGATCAGGCTATTGATAGGGTGGTAAAATTGGCAGGTGAATAAAATTGGCAATAATAATTGATGATAAAAACCTCCCTGTTATAGTACAGGGTATAACTGGCCACCAGGGAAGCTTTCACGCCCAGCAGATGAAACTATTTGGGACAAACATAGTGGGCGGCGTAACGCCTGGGAGGAGTGGAACACAGGCAGTGGGAGTGCCTGTATTTGATTCTGTAAAGGAAGCTGTAGAAAACACTGGGGCAAGGGCATCAGTAGTATTTGTACCAGCTCCTTATGCATCAGATGCTATAATCGAAGCCATTGATGCTGGATTAAAGCTGATTGTGATTATAACTGAACACATACCGTTTCATGACATGGTAAAATTAAAGCTCTATGCTCAGCTTAAAGGTTCAAGACTCATAGGACCTAATGGGCCAGGCATCACCTCGGTAGGCCTAGCTAAGCTAGGGATAATGCCAAATTCAATATTTAGGAAGGGCAATGTAGGGGTAGTATCAAGGAGCGGAACTCTGACATACGAAATAGTTAATTCGATAAGTGAGTCAGGATTAGGAGAAACAACAGTAATTGGCATTGGCGGTGATCAGGTAGTTGGCACAAAAATGCAGGACACAGTACAGCTTTTTGAAAAAGATCAAGAAACAAAGGCGATAGTGATGGTTGGAGAAATAGGCGGAACGGCGGAGGAGGAAACTGCAGAAATAATCAAAAACAGTGTCAGTAAGCCTGTGGTTGGATTTATAGCTGGCAGATACGCTCCTCCCGGCAAGAGAATGGGGCACGCAGGTGCAATAATAACCGGTAGCAAGGGCACTGCGGACAGCAAAATAATGGCTTTAAACGAAGCAGGCATAAAGGTAGCTAGTACACCAACCGAAATACCAAAAATACTAAAACAAATTATCTGATAATATAAAAATAAGCACATTAAATTATATGAAAAACGTCAAGGGTAAACTTATTTAGGGAGCAAAGAGATTATTATTCTGAATATGACATTTAGAATCGCTCTTATTGGGAAAACAAATGCAGGTAAAACGACTATATTTGATACGGCCACAGGCATAAATGCTCCAATAGGCAATTATACCTTCACTACAAAGGAACCATCAGTTGGCATAGCCTATGTAACTTCCCCATGTGTTCACAAAGAGTTTGGAGTAAACGATAATCCTATTAATTCAAAATGCGTGGCGGGCTGGAGGTATATACCGATTGAGCTCATGGATATGCCTGGGCTTATAAAAGGCGCAAGTGCAGGCAGAGGTCTGGGTACTAGGTTTCTTGCTGTGGCAGCAACATCAGATGCCTTCCTGCACGTGGTTGATGCTTCAGGGAGTATAGATGAGGATGGTAAAATAGCAGAACCAGGTTCTGGGAATCCCCTGCTAGATTATAGGGAAATAGAGGGTGAGATTATTCAGTGGTACAAAAGCATACTTGAAAATAACATTGAAAAAATTATAAAAAAAATTGAAGAAAGCAAAACCGAAATGGAAGCTTTTAATGCAATATATGAAGTGCTGGCAGGAATAAAAGTTACCAAGGATCACATTATACAGGCCCTTGGCGATATTGAAAAATCACCCTATGACGTAAAAAATATGAAAGATAAAGAGCTGTGGGCGCTAGCATCAAAAATAAGGGAAATATCGAAACCAACACTTGTTATAGCCAACAAAATGGACATACCTACGGCCGAACAGGGATTCAAAAGCCTTAAGGAGACTCTAAAGGATAAAATAATAGTTCCTGTGAGCGGAAACTATGAGCTCATACTCAAAAAGGCTGTTGAAAGAAATGTCATAGAGTTCAATGCGGCTGAGGATAACTACATAATAAAGGAGGCTGGCCTTTTAAAATCTGAAGAAAAGAGGGCTCTGGATTTTGTTAACAAGTTTTCCATGAAGGAAATGATGAGAACAGGTATTCAGTTCGCCATCAATGTAGGAACGTTTAAGCTCTTAAGAATGAATGTAGTATATCCTGTAGCCGATCTTAACAAGTTATCAGATAAAAAGGGTCATGTGTTGCCAGACGCGATGCTTGTGCCAGACGGTACAACTGTTAAGGATCTTGCGGCGCAGATCCATACAGACTTGGCCAAGGGGCTTCTATATGCAATAGATGCGAGGACCGGTCTCAGACTGCCCCCCACCTATAAATTAAAGGATAGGGACGTTATCAGCATCGTATCAGCCACAAGAAAGCAATAAATATTGATTTCAGATTAAATTTTTGTTTTTAGGAATATTTGAGAGGTACAAAAACACATCCACCAAATTCTTCAATTCTCCCATCCTTCCAGACTCGCGTCAGTTCTTGATAGCTGCCTGACCCAAGCGGTGCGAGCACAAATCCATCATCTGAAAGCTGTTTTAATAAAATATTTGGAACCAAATTAGTGGAAGCCATTATTACTATCCTGTCATATTTTGAATTTTCCGAATATGGCGGATAGCCAGCGGTACCATCCCCTAACACAGGAATCACATTTAAATAATTTTTAAGGTTGCCTTTGGCGAATCTATATAATTTGTAATTGTATTCTACAGTTACAACACCTCCAAGATATGCAACCTCAGAAATTAGGGCGGCACTATAACCACTTCCAGTGCCGATTTCCAAAACATTGTGCCACTTTTCAATTTCCATGGCTTCAAGCATAATTCCCAGCATACTAGGAGCTGAAATGGTCTGGCCGGTGTCGCCAAGCGGTATTGGTTCGTCTAAATAAGCATATTTTTCATAGCCGGGAAAAACAAACTTTGATCTATCAACTTTTAAAAACGCATTCTTAATTTTACGGCTTTTTATAAGCCCTATTTCAACAATTTCATTTACCATACCTTCAAGAGAACCATTCATCAAGAGCACCACTTGCCGGCCTTTTTTTCAATCGATTGATTGCATTTTTGATCCTTTCTTCAGAAAAGTTCTTTTCTGAACATAGGAAACTGATAATGCCTTCTTGGTCTGGATTCTTCCATTCAAGCTTTTCTATATCGATAACGTTTGGCTTTAAGAAAATATTCCTTACCTGCGATATCAGGTCATCGGATATCATAGAATTTATATCCTTTATATTCTCCAAACTGCCGTACTGTTTTACCAGTTTTAAAGCTGTCTTGGGTCCTATCCCCTTAATTCCTTCATTGAAATCTGTTCCTATAATTATCGATATATCGACAAGCTGTTCTCTCGTAATTCCAAGTTTGCTAAAAACTTCTTCTGTTTCTACAATTTCAGGGGAAACATCTATATAAAAGTTCTTGCCAGGCAGTTTTCTTTTGCCTGAAACTGTGATGTTCCGTAAAAGACGGGGTGAGCCAAACAGAAGCGAATCATAGTCCTGTGATACAGACCCCCAAGTGTATCCTTTTGCTGCTAGATATGCGGCCTGCGCTTCACCCTCACTGGGCGCCTGTACCCATGGTATTCCCATTAAGGTTAAGAGCGTTTTTGCATCGTTGACCATATAGGATTTTAATGTGGCTGCTCTTACAGAATAGCGCCTCATAAGTTCCTGATTTCCCTGAACTTTAGCTTCCTCATACAATTTTAAAGCTCCATCTCGCGTCATTTTTCTTTCACTTATTTCCTTGGCTTTAAGTTCGGGTGGGGTTCCGTCAAATACATAAACAGGTTTAATCCCCTTTTCAAGTAAATTTACAGTCCTATAAAAAAGGCCGCTGAGATGGCTTGTAATTAAGCCCTTGGAATCCATAAGTGGCGACCCATCCTCTCCCCTGATTATGGTTATAAATTGATAAAGGGCATTATAACCATCAATAGACAATTTTTTATTATTAAGTGTATCTAAAGTTATGCTCTTCTTATTATCCCCTATTATGGGCGAAAGATCAACGCCCAATTTGCCAAATATTTGTAAAACCGCCTTTTAACCTTTTATTAAACCCCTCAATCGATTTCCAGTCCCAGGTTTTCAGCAAAACTTGAGAATTTTCTATATTCATCTAAAAACATTGCACCATTTTTAGTTATCCTGTAATAGTTGCCGTCATCGTTTTTTATTGATTCAATCAGTTTCTTTTTAAGTAGTTCATCGAGAAGTTCAGTTAACCTTACGTAGGGTACATTGGCCTTTCTGACAAGGTCAGTGATCCTGGCACCATTTTCGGAATTCTCCAAAGCAACAAGAATGTCAACAATTATCTTAATCTGGCTTCTCATATCAGCGCACCAGTGCCGAAATCAGCAAAGAATACCCTACTAGCTGTACAATTAGTTGTACATCATTTGGTACCAAATATATTATTAACTGAAGGAAAATAGAAGCCGAAATCAACATAAAACCAAGACCAGTTATTAAGTTGATCTTTTTACCACTCCTGCTGTAGAAGAGCACAGTTTCTATGCCTGCATAAAGAGAAAAGAAAAAGGCCAGTGTCTGGCCTATTGCCTCAGGGACTATCCCCAAAACCAGATATCGCCTTACTGTTTTTGCATGGCTTAGTGATGACAGAAA
Organism: Nitrososphaeria archaeon; assembly: GCA_049965895.1. Taxonomy (GTDB): domain Archaea; phylum Thermoproteota; class Nitrososphaeria; order Conexivisphaerales; family UBA164; genus KM4347-05. The sequence goes on from JBMFVR010000001.1 coordinate 25,673, forward strand.
AAAGCCGGCGGCTTCAAACAGATATCCTACAAAACTAAGATTGTAAAAATTTAAAAATAATCCAAGAGCTATAAGTAAAAAGGCAGCGAAACCAATTATAAATGTTGTGCTTTTAAGCTTAGAATATCCAAAAATAAAATAAAATGAAATGATTAACGAAACAGCAATACTAACAGAATAACTTACTATTCTAAGGTCCATCATTTTATTTAAAGATTATTTGTATGCGCCCTTTAAAACTTTTTTAAAATGAGCGGGCCCGCCGGGATTTGAACCCGGGGCCTCCGGCTCCGAAGGCCAGCGCTCTATCCATGCTGAGCTACGGGCCCACTTTGGTAAAATCAAATGGTGGATAATAAATCCCCTTTTCAGTTATTATGGCTGTAATTAAATCCGGAGGGGTTATATCAAATGCTGGATTATATACCCCTACCCCCTTTGGTGCTGTCCTTCTTCCTCTAATTTGTGTAAGCTCGGAAGAATCCCTTTCTTCTATTTTTACGTCCTTAAGTTCACTTACTAGGTCAAGGGTCGAAGAAGGAAGTGCAACATAAAATGGTATATTGAACCTTTTAGCCATAGTAGCTACTTGGAAAGTTCCGATCTTGTTCATGGTTGTTCCATCTCTGAGCACCCTATCTGCTCCAACAATGACCTTATCTATCCTTCCCCTCAACATTGTGTATCCTACGGCTGTATCTGCTATTAATGTTACATCAAATCCGTCCTTTAACAGTTCATATGTGGTAAGTCTAGCCCCCTGCATAACCGGTCTAGTTTCTGTCGCATACACCTTCAATTTTTTACCCCTTTCCTTAGCAATCCTTATTGGCGCAAGAGCCGTACCGTAATCAACTGTAGCTAGAGCGCCAGCATTGCAATGCGTAAGCACTGTATCACCATCTTCAAAAAACCTTTCTCCATTTTCCCCAATCTTTCTTGCGTTTGATAGTTCTTCATTGAAGATATTTACGGCTTCATTAATTGCTGCTTTATAGCTGTCCGCAGAATTTTTTGCAGCATTGAGAACTCTATCAACAGCCCAAGCAAGATTTATAGCAGTAGGTCTGGCGCTTTTTAGCTTGATGGCTGCAGAATCTAGGTCTTTGCTGGGAGCTGTTAGCGCAAGCCCAAATGCAGCAACGACGCCTATTAAAGGGGCTCCCCTGACCACCATAGTCTTTATTGCGTTATAGGCATCCTCATAGGAACTTATTTTAACCCATTTTTCCCTTATTGGAAGTAACCTTTGATCCAGAACTTCTACGTTGTTATCGTTAATTCTGATCGGTCTCATGGTCAACCTTAAGAAAAACGCAGTTTTATTCTTTTGCTATTTAATAAAAAATTATCTAACATCAGAGCCATTAGTTTCATTATTTGTGTAAAAGTCTACCTCAAATATTATAAACCAAAACATTACAGTATTATTATGGTAGAAAAACTGAAGGTTGGTTTCATAGGACTTGGTATAATGGGAAGATCCATGGCAACAAACATAGCTAAAGGAGGATTTGATTTGAGCGTTTATAATAGAACAAAATCCAAGCTCGACCCGTTCATAAAGCTGGGGGTAAAAATATCTAATTCTCCAGCAGAGGTAGCCATGAATAGCGATGTAACAATAATAATGGTTACAGATGCACCAGATGTTGAAGAGGTTATATTTGGGAATAAAGGTTGGATTTATGGTGCTAAAGAAGGGAAAATTATAGTAGATATGAGCACCAATTCCCCAAAGCATGCGGAAGAATTTGCAAATAGACTATCAAAAAGCGGTATAGAATTTTTGGACGCGCCAGTAACAGGGGGTGATATAGGGGCTAGGCAAGGCTCACTTACAATCATGGTCGGTGGTAAACAGGGTGTTTTTGAAAAGGTAAAACCAGTATTTGAAGTAATGGGTAAAACCATCATATATGCAGGACCTACCGGATACGGTCAAAAGATGAAGCTTGTAAACCAGATAGCTATAGGATTAGAAACAGTTGCAATGGTCGAAGCAATGGAATTAGCAAAAGTCGCAGGACTCGATATTAACCAAGTATATCAGTTACTCTCAACTGGCGGCGCTAGGTCGTTTACCATCGAATCATATATGCCCAGACTGATCAAAGGAGATATAGAACCGGGATTTAAGGCATCTCATCTAAAAAAGGACCTCAGGTACGCCGAAGAACTTGCTAGCAGTATTAATGTGCCACTGCCAGGCGGGTCATTGGCATTGCAGCTGTTTACGGCTCTTACAAATATGGGAATGGGTGAAAAGGGGGTACATGCCCTGTTAAAACTATATGATGCCCTGAGTAATTCAAATGCGATGCATTGATAAGAGCATTTCTGAAAAGCTTGATGATATAGCTAAAAAGATAGGCGCTGAAAAAGGGCTTTCAAGCGGCTGTAGATATTATGTTGGTGATTATCTCTGGCTGGCAAGATATGATATTCTAAAAAAGAGAATAATCATAAATGAGAAGTATTTTAATAATTTAAATGAAGATGAAGCGCTGGCAGTTCTTGTTCATGAAGAAGTTCATGCATCTCAAAGGATTGGTTATTTTCTGCGGGCACTACTTGCAGTGATTTTTGCAACTTCCATAATTTTTTTAATAACACAGGCAGAATTCATCATTCTTGATTTTTTCTATATATCATCTTTTGCGGTACTTATTATAACGCTGGCTTTAACATTGGTGGACTTAATTCTTCTATTACCATATGTGGTAAAGTTAGTTTCCTGCGCGCTTAATTTAAAGCACTTTGAGATTGAAGCAGACACCATTGCAGCAAAAGAGGTAGGTAAAGAGCAGTTGATTTCGGCGCTTATGAAAGCTAATGAGATGGTGATGCCTGTTAAGAATTCTGTATTTGCGATGCTGTTTAAGTGGTGGATAAACGTAGTGGATTCATGTGTACATCTCCAATATGAGAGAAGGTTAATCTACATTAGAGAGATTTAGCATTTACCAATATCTTTAACTGTTCTAGAAATTCAAGTGCACCATCACAATATTCCCTTTTGGTAATGAATTTTGCTATTGCCTTCAATCTATTGTCAGAATTTGCAAGAGCAACGGGAAAATCAACCGCCCTCAACATGGTAATGTCGTTTTCATCGTCGCCCATTGCTATTTTTATGGTGCCTTTCAAACCCATTGCATCGATAATCTTCGATATACCATATCCTTTATTGATAAATGATGGCATTATCATTATTGAGTTTTTGTTTTTTTCTATTGTAAATTTGATGTTATGAGATTCCAAGTTATTTTTTATCGTTTTTTCAGCGTCTATTAGCGCATAGCCTATTATTTCACCAAAGTAAACCAAATCCATTGATTTTAAAGCAACCTTTATTGCTTCTGATTCAGTCTTTCCAAACACTTCCTTTTTTCCATTGTAATATATTATGGCGCCGTTTTCTGCAACAAACCCATCAGCGCAATCTGAAAGTTTGTTTTGTAAAAAATCTAGTGTTCTGCCCGACGCTACTATAAATCGTAAATTTTCGTCCCTCTTTAACCTTCTAATCATATTAATGACTTCACTGCAAAGATCTAACTCCTTGTTTGTTAATGTTCTGTCATAGTCACTGATCAGCGTTAACATTGGGTATCGCCACAGCTAAGCATCTGGTGACAGATAATTTGCAACTTGTATCAGGCTTTTTATTTTTATTACATTACTCATATTGATTTTTATATCATGTCCATTTATTAAAAGGAATCCGGTTCTGGTGACCTTGAACATACTGCTATCATATTCTGTATCGCCAACAGAAAAACTTTCATAATTGTTAAAACCCCTTGCTTTGAGATGATTTAATATAATTTTATCTTTATTAAGAGGCTCAACTGGCGCTTCACCATCACCTGTTAAGAATTGATTTTTATCTAATTTAAGACGGTTGCTGTAAACTTCATCTATTTTAAGTTCTTTGGCAACCTTCTCTGCAAATATGTCAAGGCCAGCAGTGACTATTACTGGAACAATTCCTTCGGAAACTAATTTAGTCATAAGTATTTTAGCGTCATCCCTTATAGTAACGAATTTCACCATGTTCTCCAGTTCACGATAGTTGACCTTCCCCCTTATGGAGATCCAGCTCTCTATATCTCTTTTCATCAGTTCACGATAGGAAATTTTTCCCATAAGATATTCTTCTAACCAGCCTGAACCCTTAACGCCAAGCTTGTTATAAATCAATTCCCACGTATTTTCATTGATCAGGGTTCCGTCCATATCAAAGAACCCAACCTTATATTGCTTATACATACTAAAGCTTTGATTTAATTTGATCGGTTAATTAACGTTTCTAAAATGCCAGCACGCGGCATTTTTATAAGGCTGTTCACTTTTAATTAAAGATCGCGCCATCGGGTCCTTTTTATTGATATAATAGCGAGAAGAATGGTAATTCCAGCGAGGACCGCCCAGTCAATTACTATCATGGCACCGCTCAACCTGATTACACCAATCTGTGATTGCAGAAGTTCTGCAGCATAGGTTGTTGGAGAAATATATGCTATAAGCCTAAATGGATATGGGATATATGTTATGGGATAATACACCGGCGGAAGAGTGGAAAGGACTGTGGACAGTATTCCTGAAAATCCCCAGCTTTCAGTTATATCACTGGCCCAGCTGGATATCATAAAACCCATGCTTGTGGATAGGGCAAACATCATTGCCAGCACATAAATTATGCTCATAATACCAATAAATGTGGTTTTTATATAAATCAACGCAAGTAAAAGGAGTACTAAAAGCGATGGAAGCACATAAATTAGCTCTGATATGGCCATTCCCAAATAATAAATAAGCGCAGATGTTGGAGACGTTATCACCATATCCTGTAATTTAAAATCAACTTTAAAATGAACAAGGTCTCCCTGCAGAGAAAGACCACTTGATGTCATTTGCATGAGGAATCCTCCCAATATGCTTGCTGTGATCAGACTCCCCCTGCTTATCAGGTCAATTACTATTAGGAGAGAAAATGGTGCAAGGAAGGTATTAAGTGTTATAACTGGATAGTTTTTCATAGCATATATTGCATTTACAAGCACAGAAGCCAAAAGCTGGTTTAATTTACTCCTCTTCATTTTTATGCACCACATCAAAGAAAATATCCTGTAATGTTAGGGGAGAAACGGAAAAAGGAACCCCCTCTTTAAGCAAACTTTCACTTAGTTCAGCCGCAAAGCGAGAATCTGTATTGACATGTACACCATCTTCCTCATATATTATATTGCCCCGTAGTCCAGGTGGTAACTTGATTTTTTTATAGATTTTAACTACAGTATCAAAATCTACCTTTGATCGGAAGTCTTTCAGGGTTCCCAGACCCATTAATTTTCCTCCATCAAGAATACCTATCATGTCAGCTAGCTCTTCGGCTTCTTCAAGGTAATGTGTAGTTAAGAATATCAGCCTGTTTCCCTTTATCCTTTTTAGTAAACCCCATATTTGTTGTCTTGAAATTGGATCCAGCCCGGTAGTTGGTTCGTCAAGAAATATAATATCTGCTTCGGTGGAAATTGCAGTGGCAACTAGAACTTTCCTTTTAGTGCCACCTGAAAGCGTCCTGTTTGGCTTTTTTGCGAATTCTGTAATTTCGAGCGTAGCTAATGATTCAGAAGTCTTTATTTTGGCTTCATCATACCTGTATCCCCTCCATAGCAGGTAGGAAAAAATCATTTCTTGTGGTGTCATCCAGTTTACGGGTCTTGCTTCCTGCGGCACAGCTGCCATTCTCTCCCTAATTTTTCCCGGTTCTTTTATTATATCAATACCATCAACTAATACAGTGCCCGAAGTCGGGAGTAGTTGGGTTGCAAGTATTCTTAAAAAGGTAGTTTTTCCAGCCCCATTTCTTCCTATGATGGCAAAAATTCCGTTCAATTTAACTGAAAAATTAATAGAATCGAGTGCAAGCTTTTTGTCATATAATTTTGTAAGGTTGTTTACCTCAAGCTCAATCATTTTTGGGGATTATATTGTATTAAAATATAAAAACAGATCTTTAATTATAATTTAAGGTAGCCCGGGGCGGATTCGAACCGCCGTCCCCGGCTCCAAAGGCCGAGATGCTTGTCCACTACACTACCGGGCTGCGCTTGGTTCTTATTTGCTGTTTTGCATTTAAGCTTTTAATTCTAGCCCTCGCTAATTATTAACTAAAATTTGTACTGACCTTATTATTAATTTTTTTAGACCTATTGGCATAAATTATTATATTTTAGAATATACAGTGATCATTCCAAATGCGATTCCAACTAAATGCGGGAGAGCGCTTCCCCTTTCTGATCGGCCGTCGGAAAGGGGCCTTGCATTTAGGTGGGAGAACAGGAGGTTGATCAACCCGTTACGTCCAGCTCGTTAGCTGGTTTCAAATAAAAAGACTCAAGTAGAAAACCGAAGTGGCCAAACGGAGGCTATGGATACTGAGTCATTGGGACAGGAGCCGCACACTCTATCCTTCCATGGGGGGCCAGGGAAGGGTTGAGTTGTGAGACTTTTTGTCTTAATGAAAAAGGATCCAAAATATCCGCAAGGTCATACAGGCTTTCTATAAGGGTCAATTTATTTAAAATCTGCTGCGAGCTGGACGTGAAGGGCATAATTATAAAAAAAGTTTAAAAAATATAATAGGCATTATATATTAACATGGAAATTTCGGATATAATTTCTGATTACATAAGTCAGGCAGACTATAAAATGCTCGAGAGTAAAGTAAGGGAAGAAGCCAAAAGGAGGGTTCTGGATGCTCTGGCCAACGCTAAATACTCCTACAACGAAATTGGTGGCACCCTGAAACAGGCAGCTAAATATTTCAGGGGAGACATAGAGACGGTGGATGGCACCAGGGTTTCTGTTGATTTTGCTTCGTTTTATAATACGTTTTTAATAAGGTACTTGGATTTTAATGATACATATCTTTCAAAGGAGCCATTACATCCGAGCGATATGATTGGTGGTCTTATAGCTCTTGGCAAAATGCTTAATGCTACAGGAAAGCAGCTTATAACATCAATAGCTGTTGGCTACGAAGTTGGGATCAGGCTTTGTGATTCATCTTCATTAAGGAATAGGGGCTTCGATCATGTCCTATTTCTTGCTATAGCAGAGGCCGCTGCGGCATCAAAGCTTCTAGATCTTGACGCGAGGAAGACCAAGAACGCGATTTCTCTTGCAATGATACCCAATGTTGCGTTAAGGGAGACTAGGAGCGGTGCACTTTCAATGTGGAAGGCCGGCGCTGCAGCAGACGCTTCAAGAAATGCCATATTTGCTGCCATCGCAGCAATGAGTGGAATTACTGGCCCAGAAAAGCCATTTAGCGGTAAAATGGGACTAGTAAACATAATACTGCAGGATTTTGATGAAAAAAACTTCGAATCCCTAGGTTATTCTGGCATTTTAAAGACATATATAAAACAGTATCCCGCGGAATACCACGCTCAGGCTGCCATAGAAGCTGCGTTGCAGATTGATTACAAGGGTAAAATTGAAGAAGTGGAAATTGAAACATACGAAGCAGCGAAAAGTATTTTGGCAGATGATGAATCAAAGTGGAGCCCGGGAAATAGGGAAACTGCAGATCATAGCCTGCCTTTTATGGTGGCGGTAGCTCTTGTAAAAAAGAGTTTCTGGCTGGATTCATACTCTTATATCAAAGATCCAGAAGTTTTATCAGTAATGAAAAAGGTAAGAGTTCATGAAGATCAGGATATGACTAAAATTTATCCAGAAAAGTTGCCTGTAAGGATCAGCGTCAAAGCGGAAGGCAATAAAAAAAGCGCATACTTGGAACTTCCCAAGGGCCACGCTAAGAGGCCTATGACTAATAAAGAAATAATTGAAAAAGCCACAAGGCTTGGATTAAGTGGGGATGCTGTGGAAAAGGCAATGAACTTAGAACAGGTTATGGTGAGGGAAATTGTGGTTTAAAAATTTAGCAGACAGTGAATTCTTAACAGTGCCGGGTGTGTATGATGCCTTTTCGGCGCTGGTTGCTAAAAAGGTGGGTTTCAAGGCCATATATCTTTCAGGGGCTGCACTTACTTCGTCCATGGGGCTTCCAGACCTTGGATTGATAACGCTTGATGAGCTAGCTGAAGCAGTTAGAAGAATCAGACGTGCAGTGGATATTCCAATAGTAGTTGATGCTGATACCGGCTTTGGGGAATCGCTAAATGTCTACAGGACAGTCAAGGTGCTAGAAGAATCAGGGGCAAGTGCAATACAGATAGAGGATCAGAGAAACCCTAAAAAATGTGGTCACTTGGACCAAAAGGAGGTAATTAGTCAGCAGGAAATGGTTGAAAAAATAATTGCGGCTTTGGATGCAAGAAATGAATCTCTGATAATAGCTAGGACAGATGCACGTGGGGTAACAGGCATCGAAGATGCCATAGCTAGAGCAAAAAAATACCATGAAGTGGGAGCAGACATAATATTTCCAGAGGCACTGTTAAATGAGGATGAATTCAGATATTTTTATAAGTCTACAGAAGTTCCATTATTAGCTAACATGACGGAATTCGGTAAGACACCATACATAACAGCAAATAGATTTAAAAGTATGGGATATAAAATGGTCATATTTCCAGTAACAGCATTTAGAGGCGCCGCCAAGGCATTAATGGATATTTACAGCTCTTTATTTAATGAAGGAACACAGCTTCCATTTTTAAATAAGTTGATGACAAGGTCTGAGCAGTATCAGGTTATAAACTATAAATTCTATGAGGATCTTGATAAAGGGTTCTACGAAAAATCTAGCAGATACCTTTTGAAATAGGATTATTTTATTAAAATTGGATTAATGCTTTAAAAAGCAGTAAAATCTATAATCAGTTATAAATTGAATATAGCTTTATGCAACTTGAAAGCCATAATGGCGCTAACTTGGGATCCATATTTACAAAATATTTGCTAGTTTTCAATAAGCAATGAACCCAGTTTGGATTACAGCAGGCTGTTGACAAACACTTTACAATCTAAATCAAGACGGTCAATAATGAAATAGCAGAATGCCCTTTAAGGAAGAATTAATATATAAGGATATTATAGGCGAATGTAATGCCTAAAGTAGCAAAGGTCAAAGATAAATGGAAGGCAAAGATATGGGTAGATGTATTTGCACCTGAAAGTCTAGGAAATATCAATGTTGCAAGAATACCAATTAATGAGGACAGTTCTGCAATTGGCAGAGTTGTTCCAATCTCGCTTTACAATATATTTAAAGAAAATCCAGAATATAATAATGTAAAGCTAATGCTGCAGATAGTTAAGATGGATGGTCAAAGGGCTAGTACAATTATAAAAAATATCGAGTATGCCAGAGAAGTTTACAGGAGTATGGTAAGAAGAGGGTCATCTCTGATTGAATGGATTGGCACATATAACACAAATGACAATTATAAGGTAAGGCTCCACATGGCAATATTTACTCCGGAGAGGATAAACTGGTCAAAAATGAGAGAAGCTAGGCTAGTAATGGAAAAATCGCTTATGGAAATGGTTCCAAACATGACCTATGATCAGCTCATCAATTCATTACTTACTGGCAAGCTGCTTGAAGAGGTTTCAGAAAACGTAAAGAAAATTCATCCAGTAAAAAATGCCATCCTAGTAAGAATGAAGCTTCTTACTCCAATTTTGAAGAAAACATCTGAAGTAGCCGCATAAAATTTAAAATCATAAACAATTATGTAAGAAGATTATTAAAATCTAATTTTAGGTATTACATAATAGAAAAACATAGCGGGTGTGAGAGGAATATGGTGTTGGGGGCAAATCCATAAACGAAACAAACGTATAAAATAGGCACTCCGTTTGCGGGGGCATTCATGAAAATGGTAGAAGATTGTGCGTATGCCTGCGCATAAATAAGGCAATAAATGGGTAAGCCAGAACCCTTCTTGGGGAGAAGCTGCCATTACTACAGTTTGGAGAAGACATCATAGCCCTTCTAGTTTGATTTTTGAAAACAATGGTGTTATGTTATTCTTGTTTAGGCTATGCCCGGGTTCAATAATTTCCCAGTCCAGATCAGCAGAAAAACGCTTAAGATTGAACTGGTTCAATAACTCAGATGATTTTCTTGGCATTATGGGGAACATCATAAAACCAAGGTGACCAACAGTCTGAACTGAATTGTAAATCACTGTGTTGGCACGATCGCGGTCATTTTTTATCAAATCCCACGGCTTTTGTTTGCTCAAATATTCATTTCCAATGTAGCCCGATTCTATAAATGACCTTACCGCGTCCTTTATCCTTAAATTATAATTAAGATCGATAAACTCTTTTTTCTTTGAAATTATTTTTGACACGAACTCCTTATCATCAGAATTTAAGCCATTGGGCCTTGGAACTAAACCATCAAATTTTTCTCCGACAAATTTTGCCACCCTGTTGATAAAATTTCCGATGGTATCATTCAGATCATTGTTTACCATTTTCTGGAAATCTAACCAACTGAAACTTGAATCACCCCTTTCAGGCCTGATGCTTAACAGCACATATCTCCAGTACTCACCATCAGCAATTTTCAGGGCATCACTTGCCCATACGCCAACGTGCTGGCTTTTACTGAATTTCAGCTGCCCAAACAGTATAAATTCAGTTGATGAAATATACGTTGGTAAATTATATCCCTCGTTAGAAGCAATAAGAAGTGCGGGCAGTATTATCGAGTGAAACGGTATGTTATCCTTTCCTATAAAATAAACACTTTTTGTATCAGCCATCTTCCAGTATTTTTTAAACATCCCCGGATTGCCTTTAAGTTCCAGCTCCTTAACGCCAGAAATATAACCTAAAATAGCTTCCATCCACACGTAAATTGTTTTATCTTCACTCCCCAGAAATGGAGACCTTATACCCCATTTGTTATCACGTGTTATTGATCTAGGTTTGAGTCCCTCATTTATCATATTTAGACTAAAATATCTTACATTGTCTGGTAGAATGGTTACAAATTTTCTGAGTTGATCGGACAATCTTGGCAGATCAAAAAACCAATGGTATGTTTGTTTTTTTACTGGCGTATTGCCGCACAACGTACATTTAGGGTCGAGCAGCATTGTCGGTTCCAGCAACCTGCCGCAGTTTTCGCATTGATCGCCCCTTGCCTTCTCATACCCGCAGAATGGACACTTTCCAATAACGAACCTATCTGGCAGAAATATTTTATCATGTTCGCAGTAGAGCTGGGTAGTCTGCTGTTTGAATATATAACCGTTTTTTTCAAGATTAATATAAAACTCTCTGACAAATTCTTTATGCACATCATTTTCCGTTCTAGTATAATTATCCAGTTCTACAGAAAATTGCTTTAACAATTCAAGAACTTTTAGGTGCATTTCATTGGTCAATTCAACAGGTTCTTTCCCTCTCTTTAACGCCTCGACTTCAATAGGGGTGCCATGCTCATCAGATCCTGATACAGAAATAGCTTCCTCACCCATATTTTTTAAGAACCGGGTATAATAGTCAGCGGATATTAAATGAAGAATGGTTCCTAAATGAGGTTCGCTGTTAATATATGGCCACGCTGAAAATACCATCCACTTTCCCATAATAGGAGCGTTGGGCGCTGTGTATTTATATCTTTTAAAAATAGGGATTAAGTATTATTAAAGCACACTTATGCGCATGGCCAAATGGAATGTTTATGAATACTTGACCTTAATGTTGAACGCTATATTGGTCATTTAAAAATTGATATCAATTAAAACGTTATAAGATTGTCTTATGTCAAATATATAAGGTGGGGCAAGCGGCCGGGCAGGTTACGGGGGTAACCCTGAGGAAGCTCCTCCCTTTGACTGGGGGGTCTGGTGCGGCGACGCATGGCAGGAGACTGCTGGCTCTGGAACAGAAACGAGACCCGCCGGTAAAATGACGGTGAAAGGCTCCACTGTGGAGCTTGGAGGATTACTGGGAAAGGGATGAAACGGCCAACCCAGACAGAGCAAGGCCAAATCGGACCAATAAAGCACCCTCAGGCGAGGTCCGGGTAGGCCACATAGTCAAATCCTGCCTAAACAGAAGGAGGGCTATGAGCCGCATGCTCCACCATTATAAATAATTATAGGCGAAGAGTAAAACGCTTAAGCCAATTTTAGGAATCGGCCGAGAGTAAACAGTCCCAGCTTCGAGCCTGTGAAAATGAATTTTGTCATTATGAAATACTTGAATATTGCTTATATCTCATTAAAAGTGAGACAGGAGTTTAAGGGAAGCAATCAGTAAATCTCGGCTAGAGATACTGACTTTTCTCTACACTTTACATCAATAACTTTGAGTATTCAGACTCTACCCAGAGCAGGAGAAAACCCTCAAAAACCTATTGCAGGGGCCCTATAACAGAGGCCTGAGCACTATGGCTCGCGCTGAACAGCAGAACGCACTGGCAGCATTACCCGAATTTAAGCCTGCAGATATACCTAAAGTGGTACAATGCTAGCTGTTGGGTCAATTTGGTATAAGGTCAGCAATGGATCATTATGAGCATAAAACTTATAGCAGATTAAATTTATTGGCAAGCATCATGAAGTTAGGAGGCTATGTATTTGGTATATTCCCCAGATCTGAACGCCTCATTGATATATCACGTTTAGGCAACGGATTTATGGAAGCTGCACGGGACGAATCGAAGTCATTAATGGAAATACAAGCAAAATATGGTCTAAGCTATATCGACGATCCACAGCTGACATGGGATGACATGTTCAGGCCAATAATTTTAAGTCAAAAAGGATTTAGTATCAATGGATTAACCAGATACTTTGAAACTAACACGTTTTATAAATTGCCAGTTATTGAAGGCAAGATTGAATATAAAGATTACCTTGGATCTTATTTATCTTTGAGCGGTAATTTATCAGTTCCGTACCTGATCTCGTTGCCAGATCCGTTCACTTTCTTTTGTATGTCTAAAAATAACTGGTATTCGGATGAATCTAGCTTAATTAGGGATATAGGAAAGCTACTGGCAAATATTTCACATGACCTAAAAAGCCAAGGATATAACATTCTGGTGTTAAAGGGGCCCATGTATACAAAATGTGACGCTACAAGACTTGAAGAAAGCATAAAAGATTCGCTTCACGAAATTAAAGAGTCGTTTAATGGAAAAGTAATTTTGCATACTTATTTTGGTGACCCAGCAAAAAATGCGCGCGTCATCAAAGATTCAAGTGTGGACGGGGTAGGTTTTGATCTCAAATCAATAAAATACGAAAGCATACAATCCTTTTGTTTAAAGGACATTTCGGTTGGGGCAATAGACGGGCTCAATACAAAACAAGAAACTATAGACGAACTCAAAACCATTATAAAAAATTTAAAAGGCATAATTTCCTCAGAAAACATATATATAACAAATAACGTTGATCTTGAATTTTTGCCACAGAGCTTTTCAATAAATAAAGTAAAATTAATTGGAAGTGTTATGAAGGTGTTAAATGATGGTAGCATTTAAAACTCAGGAAATAGGCAGTTTGAAAAAGCCAATTTGGCTTTTGGATTATTTAAAGAGCAAGGCATCTGATGATGAAAAGAAAGAAGCATTAAACGAGGCCGCATTTCTTAACGTAAAGATGCTTGAAAATATAGGATTGGACTTTGTTTATGATGGAGAGGTCAGAAGAATTGAAATGTATGAACTACCAGTCAAGAATATAGAGGGTTTTGAGTTTGCAGGAAGAGTAAGATCATGGGATAACAGATACTATAAAAAGGCACGCGTTACAGGAGAGGTTAAATACAGATTTAACTACCATTTGGAAGAATTTCTCTATGTCAAGTCTATAGCATCAAAGATTCCAAAGGTGCCAGTAACTGGCGCCTACACAATAATGGACTGGTCCTATAATGAATATTATAAGGACAGGTCAGAGCTAGCATTTGAGCTTTCAAAGGTAGTTAGGAGAGTAATGTCCGATCTGTCAGATTACGGTGCATCAGTACTACAGATAGACGAGCCCGCCGCAACAACTCATCCAGATGAGATGGACATGTTTGTAGATGTGTTCAATGAGCAGGCCAAGGGGATCAATGCAAAAATCAGTACTCACATATGCTATAGTGGAGATGAATATTCTAGTTTAATGCCACGAATAGCGGAGCTTAAAGCGAGCCATTTTGCGCTTGAGTTTGCCAATAGGGATAAAAACGAGCTTGGGGTTGATGATGAATCTAGGCCAGGTTACCGCGCTCTCAAGGCATTTCGTGAGTATGGAAACGGTAAAGAAATTGGTCTTGGAGTGCTGGATGTTCATACAGATTTTATAGAGCCGCCAGAGCTTATAAGGGACCGAATACTTTATGCAGTTAAGATACTTGGTGATTATTCAAAAATTTACATAAACCCAGACTGTGGGTTAAGGACAAGACAACGTAAGATAGCGTTTGAAAAATTAAAGAGCATGATCAAGGGAGTAAAAATGGCAGAAAGCGCAATTTATTAGAAATTGAATGTAAATATGGTTTTGGCCGAAACAGGGCTTGAAAAAATTCCTGATAAATTTTTAAATGATAAAAGAACAATATCATCTTGTGCAACAATTGGGCGTGACCCGAGAGAATGTCTTCTTGACAGGTCATTGCATCACTGGATGCTAAGGGGGATGATGGATGGTGAAAAGAGGGGCAGACCAGATATTGCATATCATATACTGTTGGATTTAACTGATTCGTTGCTATATAAAAAAGGGCTCATAAACTTGTTCATTCATACATACGATAATAGGGTTATCAAGATAGGAAAGGGCGTCAGACCGCCACGGTCATATTTTAGGTTCGAAGGCCTTATGATAGATCTGTTTCAAAAGCAAAAGATTAAAGTTAACGGCATAACACTTATGGAAATCTATAAAATTGGTTTGGACGAACTTCTTAAACAGATAGGTAAGTATGTGGTAGGGCTGAGTTCTTCAGCAAAACTGGTTAAAATGGAATCACTTGCGAATGAGTTATTTTCAACTGGTGGCACTTTTGTGGTTGGAGGTTTTCCCAAGGGTGAATTTTCTAATAAAACTTTAAAGCTCTTCAATGAAACTGTTTCTGTATATCCCAGAAGTTTGGAAGCAACCAATGTGGCTGCAAGGATAGTATACGAGCTTGAAAAGATTAACAGCATATGGCCTTGAATTACCATTATATGCGACAAAAATCTGTATAAACTGAATGAAAATTAAGATGACTCTAAACATGAGTATTTAATTTATTTTTAACATCGGTGTTTTTTCCTGAAATTATTAACACCTTGTTTCATGTTTATATCTACCATCAACTATCACCAAGATATGATGCTGTTGATATAAGCCTTCTCCTCTTGTCCCACTTCCGGTAAAATGCGTG
>JBMFVR010000002.1:0-36949 GCA_049965895.1 Nitrososphaeria archaeon
TTGACATTTCAGTTGCACCAAAGTCAATCCCCCTTGCGCCCAGGTAAGCAGCAGCATACTGGAAGCTTAGCCTTGTCCTTGTGCTCGGTTCAAGGAAGACGGTCATTACGATCCTGTCGTCAGTCAAATGCAGGCACCTCCTGCTTTTCAGTTCATTCCTCATTAATTCAGCTTCATTTAAAAGCAGTTCAACTTCTTCCCTTTTAAGGTCCAGTGCAGATATTATATCCCTTCCCTTAATGTTCATGCACTGCACATCTATGTGTTAGCATATAATTTTTTCTTAGATCGTGCAAACGTTTTATTTGGGCTTTCCCCATGGGTGTTATGGGAAGCATTCTCATTAGGAATGGTACAGTGGTGATCAACGGATCAACCGCTAAGGCTGACGTCCTTATAGTTGACGGTAACATTGTCGGTGTGGGCTGCTGCCTTGCCAGGGATGGGGTCAGAGAAATTGATGCTGATGGTCTGCTTGTGCTTCCCGGACTCATTGATGAGCACGTGCACCTCAGGGAACCAGGATTGACTTCAAAGGAGGACTTCAATACTGGCACCATGGCCGCGGCTGCAGGGGGTCTGACTCTTGTGCTTGACATGCCAAACACACTGCCTCCCGTTGATAGCGCAGAAAGGTTGATGGAAAAGAGAGAGCTTGTGAGGCCCAAGTCACACGTTGATTTCGGTCTATACGGCCTCGTCAGGGACACCACTAGAGTTAATGATATAGGGGAAATGATTAAAGCCGGGGCCATAGGTTTCAAGGTCTACATGGGACCCACTACGGGTAACATACCGCCTCCATCTCATGGCACTCTGTACGATATAATGGGTGCAATTTCAGGCTCAGGGGTGCCGCTGGTGGTCCACGCTGAGGACGAGGGGCTAGTGAAGCGCTTTTCTGCAGATTCGAGCAATGACCCCCTCTCTCACCTCAAGTCAAGGCCATACATTTGTGAAACCTTCTCAGTGCATGAGCTAGTCTCCCTTTCAGAATTCACGGGGGCCCATGTGCACGTGGCCCATGTGAGCTCCCTCAGGACACTCAGCATAATCAGGTGGGCAAGGACTAATGGTATAGGGCTCACAGGGGAAGTGACGCCCCACCACCTCTTCCTTGACAGCTCAATTTACGGGAAGGTTGGTAATCTGGCTAGGATAAATCCTCCAGTAAGGTACAGGGAAGATTCAGAAGCGCTCCTGGATGCGGCCTCTGGCGGTATAATCTCAACTGTTGGCTCTGACCATTCACCTCACACTGTTGATGAAAAGCTCAGTAAAAGTCCGCCGTCAGGCTTTCCCGGTCTTGAAACGGAGGTGCCACTCATGCTCAACGCGGTGAATGGTGGAAGGCTTCAGCCTTATGACGTTGCAAGGCTAATGAGCGAGAACGTTGCAAAAATCTTTGATATATATCCCAGATATGGAACTATAATGCCTGGCTCAAGGGGAAACCTGACCATCGTTTCGCTCAAGCAGAAAACAGCTGTAAGAGCTGAAAGATTTTATTCCAAGGCAAAATACTCACCGTTTGATGGAATGTTACTTGCGGGCAGGATTGTTTATACTGTTGTTGGGGGTGAGCTGGTATATGATGATGGCGAGGTTCACAGCGATGTAAAAGGGGAATTTTTGACTAGGGGTTCAGCAGAAAATAAATAATTCTATTTTAAGAATTTTTTTCTTTTTACAAAAAATTTAAATGATGCATCATTAACATGACTGTCATGCTTGGAAAATATCCATTTTTGCCATTTACTGACGAAGAATTCACAGATGCGCCAAGGCTAGAGCAGTATGACTCGCTGATCGTGGGGGGTGGAGGCGGAGGCTACCACGGAGGTTTTGAACTTAGCAGAGGAGGTAAGAAGGTGCTGCTGATCGACGATAAGGGAAACCTGGGAGGTAATTGCCTGTATGAAGGCTGCATTCCGTCAAAGTCAGTCGCCATCATGGTTTACCTAGCAGAAAAGCTCAGGAATATTTTAAGCGCAGGAAACGGTGGTACCAGAAGTGCAGGCATGCTATGGGAGGACGTGATTAACCACAAGGATGAAGTTCAGACCATCAGGTACAGGCAGCACATCAGGGAAATAAAGGAACACCATAACCTGGAGTTCGTGAGGGGTGTTGCTAGCTTTGTTGACGGTCACACGGTTAAGGTCAGTGCAATTGATGGTTCATGGAATGCGAAGGCGAGCGGTAAAAGCATAATAATAGCAACTGGTTCGGTGCCAGCAAGGATCCCAGTGCCAGGCGCTGAGCTTGCCATTGGCAGCCTTGAACTTTTTGGATACAGAACAACCTTCAGGAGCATGCCCGATAGCATAATCATAATAGGCGGAGGCTACATAGGTGTGGAGGTTTCTTCTATGCTTAGCTCGATGGGCATACAGGTAACTGTGCTGGAAATGCTGCCGAGAATAATGAGCGGATGGGACAGCGACCTTGTTGCTGAGATGGAAGGGGCGCTTTTGAAGAGGAACGTTAAGGTGATAACTGGTGCCCGGGTTACAGGAATAAGAATGAACGGGAAGCAAAAGGAAGTGAGTTATTTGAAAGCTGATGGTGGCAGTGCCACAATTGTTGGGGACGAAGTAATTATGGCTGCTGGAAGGAAGCCGTACACTGAGGGGCTGGAAGGGCTTGGAATAGTGTCAGGGAACCACATTGAGGTTGATTCAGCAATGAGAACTTCCATCCCAAACGTTTATGCTACCGGTGACGTAACTGGAAAGTTCATGCTGTTTCACTCAGCGGTAAAGGAATCAGTTGTAGCAGCATGGAACATCCTTCATGGTCATCCTGTTTATGAATTTAATTATTCCACAGTTCCCGTTACAGTTTTCACGGAACCCGAGGCAGCATCGGTGGGGATCAGCGAGGACGAGGCGAGAAAAAGGGGAATGCAGTTCACGGCAGTTAAATACCCGCTTGAGGATGATGCCTATGCCCAGATTGTGGGTGTGAGGGAAGGCTGGGTCAAGCTCATGGTGGAAAGGGAAACACAGAGGATCATCGGAGGTTCAATATATGGTGATTCCGCATCCATGGTGATAAACGAGATAGCCCTTGCCATAAGCACAGGCTCAAGGGTTAAGGACTTGGCACTACTGGCGCACCAGCATCCCACCATATTTGAATCTGTTGACAGGACAGCAATGAGATATTCGCTTTAAGGTCAAAAAATGTTTATTTATTATTTAAAAAATTAGTTCAGAATTGTTTATACTCATGCCCACAAAATACATCTCATGTCAGCATTTGTGGGCCTAGGGGACATTGGCGAAGCCATTGCGGGTAAGCTTAACGGCGAAAGTATTCAGTTTCCGATTTCGCCAGTAGTGATATTTAACCTTGGAGACAGAAGAGCTGAACAGGTAGAGGGAACAGGCATGTACGTCGGCATATCGCCGTTTTCCTTTGAGGTTGAGAGGAGGTTCAGGGCTTCGATTCAGCTTGAAAGACTGATAGGCCTAGGCGTTCCCGTGCTTGTTGTTGACATGGACAGCTATGAGGACAGAATGAAGAACAGTGAGCTGTCCACCATTGGCTCGATAATAGTGGAGGAGATATCTGAACTTCTAAAGGCCCTTGCAAACAGCGGCGAAGGGCTGCAGCACCTGAACGGTGGGGCGCACCTGATATTTACCCAGAAGGATTCAAACGATATGGCATCGCTGGCCCTCACGGCAATAAGGATGACCGAATCGATAAAGGAGCTGCACGTGCTTGTCATGGACGGCTCTCTTACTCCGGCACAGGCAAGCGATGTTGTGCAGAGACTCACAATGATGAGCGTGCCGGTAATTTTAAGCTACGTCGGAAACAGAAGCATAATGGCAGAGATAGTTGAGGGGAGGTTGAAACTTTTGGACAACGATATAGTTCAAAAGGTGCTGGGTGATAGGGTTCTGGACCTTGAGCCAGAGGAGACAGTTGGCGTGCCCATCCCAGCCCTTGAAAGGATAGACTGAATTATTTCAGATTAACACTTTTATTTTAGGCAGGTTAAATATGGCACAATGCAGCTGAGTAATTTCTACGTTGATGAGCTCAGGGACCAGATGCTTTACAGTGAGCTGGCTGGCTATGTTAAGGATGAAAATGCAAGGAAAAGGCTCCTGGAGCTGTCAAGGGTAGAGGAGGGTCACTCAAGGTTCTTTTTGAGCCTCCTTAGAAAGCTGGGTGAAGGGGTTCCATCCCCCCCATCCAAGTCAAAGGTGAAGCTGGAAGCTTTAATGATGAGGCTGCTCGGTTTTGGCCTCCTGATGAGGCTGTTCGAAGAGAGGGAAGCCGCAACAGTTGTGAATTACCTAAAGCTCTTTGAAGATAAAAGATTGGACGAAAACGACAGAGAAGCGCTAAGGGGGATCGTTCAGGAAGAAATGGAGCACGAAAGCTTTTTTTCAGAGAAGTCTTCCCTTAGCATAATTGAAAACCTCAGGGATGTGCTTTTTGGAATGAATGACGGCCTTGTAGAGCTGCTTGCTGCGGTGTCAGGGCTTGCGGGAGCATATCAGAGGAGCTATCTGGTTGCGATAACCGGCATAGTTATAGGCATTGCAGGTGCGCTTTCCATGGGCGTCGGGGCTTATGTTTCCACTAAATCTGAAAATGAGCTCAACCAGAACAGGAGCCTTAGGGCCAGGCTTTCTAGGCTTGTTTTTGGGGGTCAGCAGGACAAAGAAGAAAAGGAAACTAGCGCAAAGGAATCTGCGGTATATGTTGGCTTCTTTTACATAATAGGTGCCCTTGTTCCTACAGTTCCATATTTTATGCCATTTTCAATAACCATTGACCAGGTTGCATCGACGCTACTTGCGGTGCTTGCTCTTTCAATAGCCGGGTACCTGACGAGCATAATAAGTGGTGTAAGCGGGAGAAGAAAAGTTACAGAAATGGTGCTTCTGGCACTTGCAGCGGCTCTTGCCACGTACCTTCTTGGCAGTGCCATAAGGATACTTACAGGCGCCACAGTGGGTTTTTTGTAATTTAGAATTTTGTTGAAAAAAGTTAAATCTAGTAAAAATTCAGAATAAAAAGGATGGTGTATACAAATTACATTTCACTTATAGGGAACACGCCCATAGTGTGGCTGAGGAAGTTCTCACCGAAAAATGGGGGTCAGATCTATGGAAAGATTGAATGGCTGAACCCTGGGGGGTCCATAAAGGACAGGATAGCAGTTTCCATGTTCGAAAGTGCAATTCATTCAGGAACACTGACACCGGGGAAGCAGCTTGTTGAGGCAACATCCGGCAATACCGGCGTTGCGCTGGCAATGGTGAGTGCATATTATGGTGTAAGGGTCACGGTTGTCATGCCTGAAAGCGTAAGCAGAGAAAAGCTCAAGGCCATAGAGATGTTCGGCGCTTCAGTTATACTGACTCCAAAGGAAGAGGGAACGGCTGGTGCCATAAGGGTTAAGGAGAGCATGCTGAGTAGCGGCGCGTTTGTCAGCTTGGATCAGTTCAGCAACAACGAAAACCCCGGCACCCACAGCCACGGCACCGCGATCGAGATATTGAAGCAAGTAAATGGCAGGCTGGACGTTATGGTTGCTGGAATAGGTACAGGTGGCACTATAACAGGATGCTCAAGAGCACTCAAGGGGTATGATTCTGCAGTAAGGATCATTGGTGTGGCACCTGAAAGGGATGTTTTAGTGCCTGGGCTCAGGTACCCATATGATGATATGCCATCAAGGGTGCTTGATACTTCAGTGGTGGACGAAATACACTGGATAAGCAGGGATGAAGCGGAAAAGCTCGAAGATGTGATGGGTGAGGTTGCCAAAAGTGAGGGGATGCTTGTGGGCTGGAGCTCAGCCGCCGTGCTTCTTGTCTCAAGGATGTTGGCATCAACCATGAGCAGGGACAACACCATAGTGGCAGTGCTTCCAGACAGCGGCTTCAGGTACCTTTAATTCTAATTTTTGAAATATGTTCAAGTCAAAAATTATCCGTAAAGATTTAAATTTGAATCCGTAATTCCTGAAAACATGCAAATCGAAGTGGAGTGCATTTCAGAAGATGAATTACAATCATTTGTGGAGAGCAACGATATAGTGGTTATGGATTTCTGGGCTCCATGGTGCGCTCCCTGCCATGTTATGCACAGGATCCTGCAGGGATTGATGCCCGCATTCCCACATGTTAAGTTTGGAAGAATTGACACTCAGAAGTATCCAGACGTGTCTGATCGGTTTTCCGTGTACGGCCTGCCGACGCTCATAATATTTAGGAATGGCGAACCGGTGGACAGAATAGTGGGGGTCGTGCCAAAGGAACTACTGGCAAGCAGGATCAGAGCCCTGGTAGGCGATAAACAATGATGGTAAGGGCAGCAGCTGTAGGAATAATGGGTCTAGGATTTGAAGGAATTGCAGACTGCCAGCCAAGGTTCCTCAGCATGCTTCTGAACAGCTCTCCTAGGGGGGTTGTGGAGAACAGCAAATACATGACCATGGAATCTGCATGGCGAGTCATACTTGGTGATGGGGACCTTAAAAGCATGTCAATCATTCCTTCAAACATTCCCATAACTAACCCCACAATGGGCCAACCATCACTTGACCTGAACTCTGTTTCGCTTCAGGAAGAGCTTAACGCAGTTTACAGAGAGTTCAGCAGGCAGCTTGGCAGAGGCATTATAGCTGCTTCAATAAACACATTTGAAAGGCATAGCACGTGCGATGCCCTCAACCTTATAGATAGCTACCTTGAAAGCATGTATACAAAGCTTGATAGCTTCATGTTCTTTTCACCCTATGGAGGGCTGGAGGGTGGTTCAAGGAGCAGGTACGGCATCTACATTTCAACAGTTCAGAGGCCACAGGAGGATCAGACTATCAAGCTTGAGGAGATCATGCCGCTGATGCTTGAGCTGAATCAGTAGACCGGTTATACGACTTCGACCTTTCTCCAGTAGGTTCTGTCCCCCACATCCACAAGCTTTACATTCATCTTCAGCAGCCTCTCTCTTATTTCGTCAGATTCCCTGAATTTTTTCTTAGAGCGCAGTTCAGCCCTTTCCTTTATGAGTCCCTCAATGGTGGCCACTTCTTCACTGGAAACCCTTGGCAGCCTGAAACCAAAGCATTCAGCAGTTTTGCTGAATCTGCCCAGTTCCCCAATCGCTGCCCTGCCCAATTCCATGGAAGCCTGCATCCTGTTTATGATGCGCGCAGCGATCACAAGGTGTGGAAGGGCCTCCGACGTGTTGAGGTCCCTGCTAAGCGATTCTTCAGCAAGCTCTGTCTCTGAGAGTGCTGAAGCTGTCAGCTCTGGGCTTGTTCCATCTTCATTGAACGGCTGTTTCAAGTTGTTCAGGGCTTCCTCCAGTATCTTCCACGTTTCAACTGCCTTTGATATTCTTTCCTCGTTTACAGTTATCTGGCTCCTGTAATGGGTCTGGGTCAGGAGCACCCTCAGCACATTTGGGCCATAGGCCTTCACGAAATCTCTGATGTAAAAAACGTTATGAAGGCTCTTGCTCATCTTTTCCTCTCCGGTCTTAACGAGCCCAACGTGCATCCATATTCTGGAAAGTGGCTTACCGGTGAACGCCTCACTCTGCGCTATTTCGTTTTCATGGTGGGGGAATATGAGGTCCTCTCCTCCCCCATGTATGTCGATGGTTTCTCCAAGGTTCTTCCATATCATTGCAGAGCACTCTATGTGCCATCCAGGCCTTCCTCTTCCAATTTCAGTGTCAAAGAATGGTATATCGTCGTGGAACTTCCAGAGCGCAAAGTCCAATGGACTTCTTTTATCTTCATTGATATCAACCCTTGCCCCGGCAAGCAGCTCCTCCTTTCTTATCCCAGAAAGCTTACCGTATCCCGGAAACTTATCTACGGAGTAGTATATGCCGTCGCTCGTTCTGTAGGCGTAACCTCTGGTCATGAGGCCCTTTATAATTTTAACCATTTCATTTATGTACTCCGTGGCACGGGGATAGATGTCAGCCCTCAGAATGTTTAGGGAATCAGAATCGTTAAAGTATTCATCTATGTATTTTTCTGATATCTGTGAGTAATCAACACCCTCATTTTTTGCCCTGTTTATTATCTTGTCGTCCATATCTGTAAAGTTCTGAACATATGTGACGTTGAATCCGTTCCTTTTGAGCACCCTTCTCAGAATGTCAAAAATGATGAAAACCCTAGCATGGCCTATGTGGCTCAGGTCATACACGGTCACCCCGCAGGCATACACCTTCAGGTTTTTTTGCCTGTCGGGGTCTAGCTCAACCTGGTCCCTGGTGTATGTGTTATAAATTGATACTCTTTTCATGGTGAACGTTATCTTCCAGTTGTTTTTTAACATTGCTCATTGCTGCACAAAGCTGTCCGAGGTCAACCTTAAATTTGGGAGATAACATACCACATTGATTATGATTATTAGAATGGACAATCCGATAGTGGAAATGGATGGTGATGAAATGACTAGGGTTATGTGGTCTTGGGTCAAGGAAAGCCTTCTGGCCCCTTACGTGGATCTTAAAACCGAATATTATGACCTTCATGTAAAACACAGGGACGACACTGACGACAGAGTGACATATGAGGCGGCAGAAGCTGTCAAAAGGTTGAAGGTAGGTGTTAAGTGTGCCACCATAACCCCAAACGCTGAAAGGGTGAAGGAGTACAACCTGAAAAGGGAATGGCCCAGCCCTAATGCAACCATCAGAAAGGTACTTGATGGAACAATATTCAGGGCGCCCATTGTCATGAGCAATGTAGTGCCTGCGGTCAGGTTCTGGAAAAGGCCAATCGTAATAGCTAGGCACGCTTTTGGAGACATATATGATGCAGCTTCCCTCAGGTTTGAGACAGCCGGTGAAGCTGAGATACAGTTTAGGTCAGAAAGAGAGCACAAGTCAGTCAAGCTGCCAGCCCTGAAGGGGGCAGGAGTGATAGAGGCAAAGTACAACATCGATAGTTCAATTTACGGTTTTGCCAGGGCCTCATTTAATTATGCTCTTATGTATGGAATGGACCTGTGGTTCGCCACGAAGGACACCATATCGAAAGTTTACGACGCAAGGTTCAAGCAGATATTCCAGGAGGTGTTTGATAGAGAATTCAGGCAGAAATTCGATGAAGCAAAAATTCATTACAACTATTTTCTGATAGATGATGCACTTGCAAGGTCAGTGAGGTCAGAGGGCGGGTTCGTTTGGGCATGCAAGAACTACGAGGGTGACATAATATCGGACCTGGTTTCCACAGCATATGTTGGAACACTTGCGCTAATGACCTCAGAGTTAATGTCGCCAGAGGGATATTATGAATCGGAGGCAGCACATGGGACTGTGCAGAGACACTATTACAGGTACCTTAAGGGTGAAAAGGTTTCTACTAATCCCACGGCAATAATATTTGCGTGGACAAGGGCGCTGAAAAGAAGGGCTGACCTAGATGGAAACAGGGAGCTTGCAGAGTTTTCCATGAAGCTTGAGGAGGCGGTAAAGGTTACCATTGAGAATGACAAAGTAATGACCCAGGACGTAGCAAACGTTGCAGAGAAGCCAGTTAGCGCTGTGGTAGATACTCAATCCTTCATTAAAGCAGTGAAGGAGAACCTGGACCGCCTTCTGAAACATTAAAATTAAAAATTTTACCTCTTCATGAAGGGCAAAGTTTTCCGCTCACTTAAGTCAGATAGATAAGGTTATATTTAAGTGATTAATATTAAATACGATGGCAAAGGTAACTGACATTCTAAAAAAATTCACATGTAAGGTGGGCAATAACTTTTCTGGTATTTATTGCAATTGCAATAAATTACATTGACAGGATAATATGGGTTCTGGCAGAACCAAAATTTGCTCAGACTTTTGGCTGGTATTCAGGTGTGGGTTCACTTCCACCAGTTGCTATAAATAATATAAGCCTAATATTGTTCATCTGGTCAATGTCATACGCGTTGTTCAACTTTCCAGGTGGATGGATATCTGATAAGTTGGGCTTGAGGAAGGCTATGGCAACCTTCTTTGCAATATGGTCAGTATTTACAGCAGCAACAGCTGCAACATTCAACTTCATATCAATGGCTGTTGTCAGGGCAATAATGGGGGCAGGTGAAGGGCCGGTTTGGCCTTTAAATGCAAAGAACGCAAAGACCTGGTCCAATCAGAAGGAGGAATCCACAATGTATACACTCGCTGGGTCAGGACAGGCCATGGGTCCCATCATAGCGGCGCTAGTTGGTTCCTTTCAGATAGTTTACTGGGGATGGCAGATAACGTTTCTATTTTGGGGAATTGTAGGTCTGATATTTGCGGCTATTTGGTACTTCTATGTAAGGGACACTCCGCAGACCCATCCGCACATTGCTCAAAGGGAACTGCAGTATATTGAGAGCTCTAGGGGGAAGCCTAAAGAGCAAGCTGGCTCTATCCTCTCAACAAAGGATACGTGGCTCATTTCAGCAAAACTGATCTTTACAACTTGGGCAGGAATAGGGGAACTACTGATCTTTATATCCTTTGGTTACATACTGTTCACAGTGCTGTATTGGATACCACCATACTTCTACGGTTCATTTCTTCATTCAGTGGCAAAAACTGGGCTGTATGTAGGTGCAGTTGATTCAGCACTCCTCCTTGGTTATCTTGCTTCAGGACCAGTAAATGACGGTCTTTCCAGAAGGCTTGGAACAGTGATGGGAAGAAGGCTGGGATCTCTTGTTCCAATGGCCTTGATGCTACTGTTTGTGGCCATATCATACTATACCGGAATGGCAAGAGAACTCGTTCCAACAGTTTTACTGCTAGCTGCTGGCGCAGGCTTGATGAATATAACGGTAGGGTCATGGGCCGTCAACGCGTTTACAATATCTCCACCGGAAACTAGCGCAACAGTGTACGGTGTTTACAATGGAATTCTGAACATAATGGGCGCATTTAATTCTCTAATACTTGGATGGATAGTGATACATATAGGGTTCACTGCTGCAATATCTAGCATGGTATTTTTCATGGCCATGTTCATAGCAGCTTATTTGATTTTTATCAGGCAGAAGACATTTGATGATGCGATAGCTAAAGGCAAAAAGATGTTTGACGAAGCAGCAGAAAGAAAGAACAAAAGCGCTTAAATCATTTTTTCTTTTTTCAGTTTCTGTTCAAGGTCCTTTATTTCCTGTTCTGAAAGTTCCTCTGATCTGTTGAACGTGTTACCGAAGTCATTGCCGGCAAGCTTTGCTGCCTCCCTGTAGCCAGCACTGAAACCGTATGATTTCAGCAATCCCCTCACCCTGTTGATCTTGATCTGCAGCTCAAGTCCCTTCTTCATGTCATTTTCCTCCATGCTTTTAACCAGATCCAGGACCAGCTTTGGAAATACGTTTATTATCAGCGATACAATTCCCTTTCCGCCAAGAGTGTATGTGGTGTAAATCAGGGAGTCACTCCCGGCAAGCAACGTTGATTTTTCCGGAAATTCATCAACAACTTCCTGAAGGTGGCCTATGTCCTTTGTGCTGTCCTTGTAGCCAGCAAACTCATCCTGTTTAAGCAATGATACTACCTGTGCTGGCGTAAGCAGATTGCCAAGCTGTCTCTCATTGTACAGTATCAGGGGCAGGGGTGACTTTGAGGCAATTTCCTTGAGGTAATCGACTGGCTTCTTGACAGGATATATGGGATGCTGCGTTATAACCGCATAGCTTGCCCCTGCATCCTTTGCGTGCTTTGCCAGCTCAATAATGGAATCCGGGTGATACGATGTAATTACCACAGAAATTTCGTTTTTGCTTTTGGCGACATCGATGACTGATTCTAGCACCCTTTTCCTCTCCTGCACGGTGAGCACAAGCGCTTCTGCCCCTATCCCGTTAACCATGAACCCCTTCACTCCTCTGTCCTGCAGCCAGTTTATTGCTCCTTTCAATCTGCTGTAATCAACACTTCCCTTCTGGTCAAACGGCACGTAAGGTTCAGAAATTCCTCCCTTTATCATTAAATTAATATGCTAAAATGAGAAATATAAACATGTTTGAATAAACGATTCATAATTTGTCTTGAGGGACTGTTTTTGAATAGTTCACGCTGTTCCTGAATTTTTGCCAGGTGTTAATCTACCTATTTCAATGGCCAGTGATACAACTGATATCAAAGCGCAAGGTCAATAAATTCAATTGTAGCGCCAAAATACCTATGTCACCCCCTCTGGCGCATGGTCAATGGGAAGCACTGCCTCCAATTTAAGCATTTTAACCGCTGTACCAACCTTCATCAACTGAATTATGATACCTTTCTGCCGGTATTGACCCTGTAGTTGAAACCCTTGCAGCATTGTTGTAGAAATCAAGATACACTGTGATGTTTTCATCTATATTCTTCATGTTGGTGCTCCTCCCAAGCCTGTGCTTCAGGAACCTCTTCAGCCCTTTCTGCATGTTTGATAATTTGCCCATTGTTTGAGGGTGATGGACGGAAGTCCAGATGTGAGTTCCTGTTATGTTCCTTTCACAGTACTTCTTCATGCTTGAATTTTTCCTGGAAAATTGAGAGCCATTATCTGTAAGTAGGTTATCATATTTTTCAGGATGGAGTTTTCCCATGGCATAAAGGACCCTTTCTTCACTCTGGTCAATCATGCTTGTAGCCCATCCCTTCCTTGAATTGTCATCTTCCATAGTCATCAGTGGAACACCATTGAAGTATGTAATATCAGCCTGCACAAGTTGATCAGGACTTCCCCATTCAAATGATTTGTACTCCTTCTGCAACCTTTTCTCTGCTTCAACTAGGCCATTTCTTGCCATGACATTGTAGCATGTAGTGTCACTTACGCTCTTCCTGCCCTCAATTTCAAGCCCCCTATTCACTATAACAGCTATCCTTTCTGAACCAAATCCTGTTGCCTTCCTGACTTCAACAATCCTGTTCTCTACGTCTTCAGGGATCTTGTTTGGAGAAGTGTTTGGCCTTGTAGACCTCTTCCTCAACCCTTCAATGCCCTCCTCCATGAACCTTTTCACTATCCTCTGAAGCTGTCTCTTGCTTAAACCGAGTATATCTGCCGCTTCCTTCCTTGTTATCCTGAACACTTCAGGCGCCAAAGTCTTTGCTACAGCAAAGTACCTCTGCTTCACGTACTCTTCCTCACTGTTTATTAACGGGATGTGTGCATCGTCAAGATACACCTCCCCTCGCATGATGGTTGTCATTGATATCACCTCCATGCGTCGGGGGGTGACATAGGTCTATTGGTTTACCAGTTCACTGAAGCCTCATTTCAGAATAAACCATGGCAAATGATTTTCATAAAGCTTTATAATTTGAAAAGAGTCAATCATGGCCGTTGAAAGGAGATAATAAGTACAAGGACACAAAAAAAGACAGGCTATACGATTTGGTTGAAAGCGTACTTTTTCAGCCATATGCCGTAATAAAGCACATATGGAAGCAGCTCGTTCTGCTGGGAGCAATGATTTCCTTTGGCGCAGCAATATTTATGAACTATCAGGCACTTGATCCACTCTCGGCCGTTGTTGCCTCAATATCCACAATATCCACAATAGGCTTGTATGCCCCGCCACTCAATACCATGCCAAGCCTTGAAAAGATACTGCTGATAGTTATAATGATAGTGAGCGTGGGGTCCGCTGCGTCGATGGTTCAGGGTGTTGTCACCAGCGTTATCAAAAGGGAACTATGGACTGAGGACATAGACAAAATGAGGATTCAGAGAATGTCAGGACACGTTATAGTGATGGGTTATTCCCAGATAGGCAGATACGTTGCCCAGAGGCTGATCGAAATGAATTACAAGTTCTGCGTTGTCACAAGGGTGAAGGAGAACGTTAAGGAGCTTCAGGAGCTGAACATACCATTCATTCTTTCTGACCTAAAATCGCCAGTTGAAGTTCTAACAATGGCAAAGATATCTGATGCCACTGCCATAGTGCTGGCCCTTGAGAATGACGATACAAACATGCTTTACGCGCTTACCGCAAAGTTCATGAAAAATGGTATAAGGATAATTTCAATCAACAATGACCACAAGCTAATGGATGGCATGAAAAAGGCGGGTATTGATGTGGTTCTGCCGATATACTTCATGGTTGGCAGCGTTGCCGCGTACTCCGTAGCATCGGAACACGTGCTTGGCGCAATTCAGGGTGGCGACAGCAATATCTCGGGCAGGCACATAGTTCAGATTGATGTTAATAAGGGCTCAGAGCTTGATGGCGCGTCCCTGAAGGATATTCCAGTTGATGTTCTCATGATCATCAGGAATGGTGAGTTAATGAAGTATAATACACCTGACACACGGGTAATGCACGATGACAAGCTGATCTGCCTGACAGACCACGATAGTATAAAGAAACTAAACGATATGAACGAGCGTCTTCGTGAACTTTAGGAAAAGCTTTTATCCTTTTTTTACAGGAAAGCATTTATGAATTCAACAGATGTTCTGCTGATAAATCCCCCGCAGAACGCTGAGCTTAAAACCCTTCTTGAACTTCATGGTCCTCCAATGGCTTCAATGTATTTAGCAGGATATGTAAGGGCAAAAGGCTACACGCCGAGAATCCTGGACCTAGACATGGAAAACATGACAAGGGAACAGGTAGTATCATATGTCAGTTCAGTATCGCCCAAGATAATAGGCATGACGGCTTTCACCTCAACAGTCAAGGTGGCTTACAGACTGCTTGCGGCAATAAAGAAGGCCGTGCCCAATGCACTGACGGTTATAGGTGGACCTCACGTAACCTTTCTTCCCGACGAAGCAGTTTCGCAGGAGGGTGTTGATGTGGCTGCGCTTGGTGAGGGGGAGGAAACCCTCAATGACTTGATTGGGGCTTATGAAAGTGGTAAGCCGCTGGACGATGTCAGGGGAATAGCATTTAAAAAAGGGGATCAGATGAAACTGACCCAGCCAAGGCCGATGATCGAAAACTTGGACGAGGTGCCCTTCCCCGCAAGGGACCTGGTTTCCTACGAAAGGTACAGGTTCAACGGCGTGCTGGAGGCTCCCATAATGACCACTCGCGGGTGCACGTTCCGCTGCCAGTACTGCTCTTCCTCTGAAATGATGGGAAGGAGGTACAGGATGAGGAGCGTACAGAACGTAATTGATGAGATAAGGGAAGTACAGGAAAAGTACCATGTAAGGGACATAGAATTCATAGACGATACGTTCACGCTCAACATGAAGAGGGCTTCACAGGTAATGAGATCCATAGTAAATGAGAAGCTTGACATAAAGCTGGCACTTTCAAGCAGAGTAAATACGATAAATGAGGAACTCATGAATGATCTTAAGAATGGGGGAACGGCGAACATGTACTTTGGGGTTGAGTCAGGCTCTCAGAGGGTACTTGATCTTATGCAGAAGGGTATAAAGCTGGAGCAGGCTGTGAGTGCGGTGAACCTGGCCAAGAAGTACAATGTTGGCGTGCTCTGTTCATACATAATTGGCTTCCCAGGCGAAACCCCTGAGGAAATGGATCAGACCATCAAGTTCTCGGTTAAGCTGAACTCAGACTATGCACAGTATTCAATATTAACCCCCTTCCCTGGTACCCCCATCTATTATGACTTGGACAAGAGGGGGCTCATAGCAACAAAGGACTGGACGCTTTATACCGTGCTTCATCCGCTGGTAAAGTATGAGGCGTTTGGCTATTCTGCAAACCTTGTTGCTAGGAAACTGACAGATGCTTACAGAGTATTCTATCTGAGATTAGGATATCTGGTAAAGAAGAGGTACATGTTCCCGCTGATAATTAAGACCATAAGGAGGAGCTTCAGGCTTGCAAGGATGATGGCCAAAGGATATGAAAGGGCAGTGCAGGCATATTGAGGGGCTCATAATTGGTGTCAAAAATCATCTGTCATGTATACCAGCTTAATTCATCGCCCTGTATTAATCGCAATGGGTGATATATTGGTTTTGCCTAAAAATGAGCAGGTTTATGTAAAGAAGTATATCTTCAGCCCTTCTAAGGCTGTATTTTACGTTGTGATGGGGAGCACAGGCGACCATTTTACAACCGAGCACTTCTGCACCTGTAATGACTTTAATTTCAGGAAAAAGGCAGAGGGCTGCATACACATGAAGGCGCTAAAAAAGGCAATCAAGGATAAAAGTTACGTGGCTTTCAACTTTTCCGATGATGAACTCAGACAAGTTTTTAAATATGAACTTATGGAAGCTGTATTAGTGCCCCGATAGCTCAGTCGGCCAGAGCGACTGCCTTGTAAGCAGTAGGTCGCGGGTTCAAGTCCCGCCCGGGGCTAATTTTTAAAATGTATTTAGAATAAATTTTGGTGTGCGTTGCAATGCATTAATGGGAGCAAACCTTTGTGGATCAAATGCACGCTGTTGAAATAGATCTCGTATTCCAGTATATAGTTCAGTCATCTTAAAAGCTGAAAGAATTGCAGAGGAAGTTGAACAGAAAGAAGAGGGGCCAAGAAGGTACAGGATGCTTCTTGCAATAAGGAGTATGAGCATCTGGCAA
The DNA here is from genome assembly GCA_049965895.1 of Nitrososphaeria archaeon. Classification (GTDB taxonomy): domain Archaea; phylum Thermoproteota; class Nitrososphaeria; order Conexivisphaerales; family UBA164; genus KM4347-05. Next base: position 16,494 of record JBMFVR010000002.1, read on the forward strand.
ACACAAGGATGGATAAGGCTGGCTCATACCTTGCGAACACATTCTCCTTGGTAAGCTTTCAGGACGACAGCGTGCATTCATGGTCAAAGCTGTTTGGCAGGAAGGTGCAGAATACGGGAATAGTCAAATTGAAAACATTGTTAGACAGGCATAAAACGCAATATAAAATTTACGGACATTGTGCCTCAACACAGGGGTGTTCTAACGGCCATAATTGTATAAAATCTACCTAAATGAGTATATGTCTGTGAATTGGCAATAGGCAGGGATTTAGCAATTGATAACGATAAAAAGTGCCCTGGGTACAACCTTAATGCCATGGATGATGAGACCACCACAGTTATGCTGGAGAGTATCCGCACGTGGCCTAATCAAGTGAAGAGCCCAGTTTTAACTGAGTACAGTTCACACCAGTTATAGGTGATCTGTGGGCATCATTTCATTCATGTTTATTAATAAGTATATCACAGCACGTTAAAGTGTAATATTACAAATCCTCCCCATTCATCTGCCCCCACTATGGTGTACGTGCCTGGGCTGAACTGATTTAAAATAAGGTGAGAACTAATGTTGCTGCCGTTTGCTGGTTCTTGCTGCTGTGCATAGTATCCAGAAAGTGTGAACTCCCTCGATATCATATATGAGTTGACATAATAAGTTCCGTTTATCATGCTCGGACCTTTTATAGACGCTGCAGAGCCATAGGGATAAAATTGGTATTCCCTTATGTACACGATGAACATGGGGCATACAGTAGGCCTGAAAATTGTCAGTGGATTTCTAACATCTGAAATGTTTGCCGACGTATAGTAACCGTTGAATACGGCAATTCCCATGGGGTAGTTTATGTTATCGCATGCGCCCAGCGAAACGTCATCAATGGACCAATAATGTTCTGCACTGACATGGTTTATGATATGAAGGGTATTTATGAGCGATACGTTTACGGTGATTGATCCTCCCTGCATCATGCTGCTTGAATTGATGCTCAACATGAGCTCCATTCCATTGGAATGCACCTGTGTAGCATAAGTTAAAGAACCCGGTGTTATAAGAGAAGCTCCTGCCAACATAACAGCAGTTATAATTGCTGCTATTACCAGTGCAGACAGCTTATCGTTTCTAAACATGAATACTTGCTGTGCCGAACAATTTAAATTCATTGCTAAAATGGTGATTTTAGTTTAGTTATGCACTTCAACGCGGTTCACTTTTTGGAAAACTCCTCAAGCAGTTCCCTTAATATGTTGCTTCTGCACACGTCTTGCCTGTTTCCCCTGCACCTTGCTATCACCCTGATTACGTAACCAGTGGTTGTTGTTTCATCTATGAGAACCTCCTTCTGTAGCACATCTTGGCATCTGCCAACAGCTTCACTGACCATCTTGAGCGCATCCTGTACCTTCACGTCAAGCCCTATCTGGTATCTTACCGTGGTATTGATTGTATCAGAATATAGGCGTACCATGGATTGAATCACTATGCTGTTTGGTACCACAACCACAGCGCCCTCATCATCCATCATTGTAGTATACATAAATTTTATAGTCTTAACAGTTCCTGTGTAGCCATTGATCAGCATGTCTTGGGAGAAAAACTTTGGCGGGTATGTTGGGAAGACATTTCCGAACTGCCACGTAGCCAGGGTTATCCTATCGCCAACCTTTATTGGCTCAGAAACGAGTATCGCTATTCCAGCTATTATGTTGGAGAGCACCGTCTGCGCCGCAAGTCCGAGCACAATCGATATGAATGCCGAGCCAAGTATGACTGAGCTGACATCTATACCAAACGCTGCTGCAACTGCAATCCCCATTATTCCATACCACACAATGGAAATCAGAAACTTTAGCGTTGTGCGAGTATGTGGGTCAATGTCAGTGAGCCAGCGGTCAAAAAGGTAAAGAAGCATCCTTAGAACCATGTAAAGTGCTATTACCAGCACCACCGCATCAAAAACCCTGTAAACCTTTAGGGGAACAACCGGCACTATGTAGGTTATAGAATAAATAATTGCAAGTATGAAAGCCAGAAGTATAAATGTAAGGTATAGTTTAAACAGACCTTCTTTCATTATCATCATTGGTTAAATACCATTATATAAACACATTTCGTTATACATTTGATTGAATTATGAACTGTTTTCAGCCCTCGGTTTATATGAATAGTATACTTCCTCCATTATTTGCTGTATTTTTTCGCTATTGGACTTTAAACTGCACCACTGTTCCATGGTGGTGTAGCCCATTTCTCCCATTTCTGGTTTTGCACTAAGTGCCTTTAGGATCGAATTCTTCAAACCCTCCACGCTTCCGGCATCAAACGTAAACCCATTTACGCCGTCAAGTATGAGTTCAGATATTCCTGCTCCCCTGCTGACAACAACGGGCTTTTTGAATCTCCATCCTTCACAGACAGAGAGTCCAAAGCCTTCTATTCTTGATGGCAAAACAACTGCATCGCTTTCCTGGTACAGCGCGTTCAGCTCCTCGTCTGGCAAGTATCCGGCAAACCTTACCTTATCTTCAACGCCCTCTCTCCTTGCAAGTTCTTTCAGTGTTTTTACCCAGGTGCTGGCCTTATCGTGCCCCAAGGAGGTGCTGGTAAAGCTGCCATTGCCCACAAGTATGAGCTTTGCATCAACCCCCTTCATGGCCGATATTGCTAGATCCTGGCTCTTTATCGGATCCATGCGGCCCACAAGAAGCACCTTTTTATCATCATTTCTGATGTTCAGCCTGTCCAACACACCCTGAGCTGTGGAACCGGCTGGCGCACTCAAACTGTCAGGGTCTATGAACGGGTATATCTGCCTTGCCCTGACCCTTGACCCCAGTCTTAACACACCTTCAAGGTCCCTCTTTGTGCTCAATATGATTTCGTCAAACCCATCCAGGGACCTCCTCACAAAACCCCTTATTTCCTGGCTTAGGTTTTCAGGCACCATCGGTATGTGATACCACAGCACGGCCGGGGCTGAGGGACCTATAAGTCCGCCCACCAGCAGCTGCTGGAAGTCATTTACAAAATAGACATCAGTCCTGTCAAACTTTTCCATCAGTATTTTTGCAGAATTCCAGTTATAGATAGTGTAACCGATGTAATCCTTTGGACTGAACCTGTACTGAGATAAACCATGAGAAGCTGTGTACAGGCCCTCTTTGAACCTTGTAAATCGTCTTAGATTTTCCGGATCCAGGTCCACAAATGATAAATCAACGTTCCTATAAACTGCATCAGGAGGATAACCTGGCCCCAGTGAAACCCATATTGGGTGAAGCCCCAGATGATCTGCAAACTGCATTATCATTCTTGATACTCCACCAACTGTTGTCTGAACGTCCTCGGGGTTTAGCTGTCCAAGGTCAATGGGCATTTCCAGTTCGCCATACTTCTCTACCAGCTGCTGGAATGTAAGGTTTATTTTAACAGGCGGAGTCTGTGTATTAACGGTTAAAGAAATCATGGCCATAAACTTGTAGCTGTGAAATATAAGCATTGCCCATGCAAATTTGGCTATATTTAAATAAGCGGATGAGACAATAGAATGTATGAGTAAAATAAAGAGTGTAGAGGGACACATACTTGGAAAGAAGGAAGGCCCAGCAACTTGGGCCTCTGTTATGGTCCTGGTGAAGGTAGAAACGTCTGACGGTCAGGTGGGTTACGGAGAAGCAGTGCCCACGCTCAGGGCAGAGCCATTGCTTAATTCAATAGCTGAAATAGGCAGAGTGTACAAAGGCTTAGACCCATATGAAATTGAAAAGAACAGGAGAGAATGGGAAAGGAACGATTTTTACCTGCACAGTTCATTTGAATCTACATCAGCCTACAGCGCTGTTGACATTGCGCTCTGGGACATAGTTGGCAAATCTCTTGGCGCGCCGATTCACCAGCTCACGGGTGGAATGTTCAGGGATAAGATTCCGGTGTACGCAAATGGATGGTACAGCGATTGCAGAACGCCGGACGATTTTGCAAAAAAGGCTGATACAACAGTTAAGATGGGGTACAGGGCGCTAAAATTTGACCCGTTCGGCAGTAACTATGACAGGATTGACATGGAAGGCGTCAGGATGAGCTCAGAGATAGTGAGGGCAGTGCGTGAAAGGGTGGGCAATGGGGTGGAGCTAATGATAGAGCACCACGGAAGATTCAATTCAAAATCAGCCATAATGATTGCGGAAGAGCTGGAACAGTACGATCCGCTGTTTATGGAGGAGCCTGTGCATCCCAATGACATTATGGGATTGAGAAATTACAGAAGCAGGACAGGGGTAAGGGTTGCACTGGGTGAGAGGATAATATCAAAGGAGCAGGCAATGGAGTATCTTTATGAAGGACTCGTAGACATACTGCAGCCGGACATATGTAACATTGGAGGTTTTACTGAAATGAAAAAGGTAGCTGCGCTGACTGAAACCTTTGGCGTAACCCTTGCACCCCACAACGCTTTTGGGCCCATTCAGAACGCTGCCACAATACAATTTGATGCATCAGTGCCAAACCTTGAAATTCAGGAGTCATTCTATGATTTCTTTCCGTCATGGAAGAGGGAGCTAATAGGCAACGCGACTCCTGTGGTCGATGGATACTACAGCGTAAGCAAAAAACCAGGGCTCGGAATAGATGTTGATGAGCGGATGATAAAGGAATACGAATTTAAGGGAATGGAAGAATGGAACCCAAACGAGCCGGTGTGGGTAGTGAGGGGAACATGGCACTGATCACCACTTTATGATTCTCTTTATTTCCCCTGTCACCTTGGTGTTCAGCGCTGTTATGCTGTCCTCGGGGCCTTCCTCTTGAGTTATTATATTTTCGAGGACGCCCGGGAACATTGCACTCCATGACGACAGGTAATTTAGTGCCTCAATGTAATGCGACTTTGAGCCGTCAACAGCGCCCATGATTGTGACGTTCCTTTCAACAAGGCCGGTTATTATATCTCCAGTCAGCTGGTATCCTCCGCCGGTGCTTGTGCCAAACAGGATCATGCAGCCGTTGTGTGCAAGGCTCTCCAGCCCCCTGCCTACCACAGCGGCGCTACCTGTTGTGTCAACAAACACATTGACGTTTTCCATAAAGTTTGGTGGCAATCCTGTGCCGTCTGAGATCATAAAATCTATTCCGAGCTTTTCAGAAATTTCAGAAAGCTTTCCCAAATGATCGTTCCTGTCAAACATCTGCACGTCAAACCCATAGGACCTGAACAGCATGCCAAAAAGCAAGCCTATGGGGCCACCCCCTGCCACGGTGACCCTCCTGCAATCAAAGGAGCCATCATCGCACTGGGCTATGCTGCGCCTTGACACAGTTCTGAACGAGTCGAAGGATTTGACCACGTTTTTAAGCGGTTCAGTGAGCACAGCTAGCCTTCCAAGAGATTTATCATAAACATTGACCAGAAACCTTTCTTCATCTATAAAGTATTCCCTCATGAACCCATCCTTTCCCCTTATTCCAGCTTCTACAAAGTCTCCATCTTCGCAGTTGTCCTGCCTCCCTATTCTGCACTGAAGGCAGCCTCCAGGCCTTCTGACCATGGGAACGACCAGGTCACCTGGCTTTACCTTTCTGACCTTCTTTCCTACTTCCTGAACCTGAGCGAGCCCTTCATGGCCCATTATCAGAAAGTCACTTCCCTGCGGTGGCTTTGCAAACTTCAGTTGCCCGCTGATTATCCCGTGGTCAGTGCCACATATGCCAGTGTAAAGCGTTCTGAGCAGAACCTGGTCGTCTGCAATTTCGGATGGCTGAGGCACATCAATCAGCTTTGCTCCAGATTCACCCAGCCTTATTCCCAGAGCCTTCACTGGATGCTCACCCAGCTGTTAAGCGCACGCTCTTCCTGATCGCTAAGGTCATTGATCGGCGCAGGCATATAGTTCCTTGGATTTTTGTTTTTCATGACCAGCCTTTCAAATAGATAGTAGTAGGCCTTTGGGAAATCGCTCAAGGACAGCGCCCTCATCATTGCTGACAGTCTGAGCTGTATCTGCCTGGATTCCTCTTGGCTGTTAGAGTTCCAGAGCCTGACTGCTAGATCATTGAAATTTGTTGTCCCGCACACCCCCCCTGACACTCCTAGGGCAATGGAAGGAAGGAGCAGGTCATCCTGCCCCTGGTATATAAATGAACCAGAAGGTAGCTCTGAAATGTACCTCTGCGTTGACCTGAGGTCTCCAGAGCTGTCCTTTACGCCAATTATGTTGGAGTGTTCCTTCATAAGCGAAGAAAGTGTATCCGCTGATATCTGGTTTCCAGTGAACTGTGGAATGTTGTAAGCTATTATGGCCGAATCCACGGAACTGGCAATCCTGGAATAATAGTTTGAAATGGATTCCTGACTCATCCTTATGTAGAACGGTGTAACTATAACTACGGCGTCAGCCCCCGAGTCAACTGCACTTCTGGCCACCCTGAGTGTTTCATCAATGTCATTTCTGCCAGATCCAGCAAGCACCTTCAACCCTGAAGCGTGTTTAATGGTGAGCTCAATTGTCCTGATATGTTCCTCCGTACTAAAGAGTGAAAAAAGGCCTGTGGATCCCATTGGAAAGGCTGCACTCACTCCTATTCTCTTAAGGAATGCCATGAGCTCACTGATGCCGTTTTCGTCAATCCTTCCTCCGTTTATGGGGGTCACCGTTGGTGTTATTATTCCCTTCACAGGGCTCAATTCTTCTCACCATACGGTGGTATTACTTCACCTTCAAGAGGGCTTGCGCTATAGTCCAGGTATATGTTCTTGACCTTTACGTATTCTTCGATCCCGTGCCTTGATCCCTCTCCTGCCTGCCCTGATAGCCTGAACCCAGTATGATATCCTTGGCTGGCCTCAGGACCCGGCATGTTCACGTATAGCTCCCCAAATTTTATTTCAACTGACGCCTTCATCACAAGCGACAGGTTGTTTGTGAACAGGTACGATGCTAGGCCATACTGAGAATCATTTGCCATATCTATCAGATCATCAAAGGAGCCGGTTACCTTCATTACCGGAAGCACTGGGCCAAAGATCTCATCTCTGAAGATTGAACTGCCTTGATCCCTGCCCTCCATTATGGTTGGCATATAATGAAAGCCAGCGCTGAGTGGAGGTTTCAACTGTGGCCTTCTGCCACCATGCACAAGCTTTAGCCCCTCATTGAGCCCATCTTGTACCATCCTTTCCACCTTTCCCCTCTGCAAATCGTTTATCAGTGGCCCCATCTCGTTCTTGTGAGGATCACCAATTACCAGCCCCTTCACTAGCTCCAGGAACCTCTGCATAAATTTATCGTATACCTTTTCATGAACAAAGAGTCTTTCAGCTGCAATGCATGACTGGCCCGAGTTCCAGAATTTTGCCCACATTAGAGTCCTTGCTGCAAGCTCAACGTCAGCATCCTCCCAGACCATAAATGGAGCCTTTCCACCAAGCTCAAGTATCAGCTTGGCCATACTGCTGGATGCAGACTTCATGACCTCTTGGCCAGTGCCAGATTCACCGGTAAGGGTTATGAGTGCAACCTTTTTGCTGGATGTCATAAGGTCACCTATTTCGCTTCCCCTTCCGGTCACAAGGTTCAGCACTCCCCTGGGAGCGCCTGCCACTTCAAATTTCCTGACTATCCATTCTGCTGTAAATGGGGTGTCCGAGCTTGGCTTGAGCACCACGGTGTTGCCAGTGAGCAGTGCTGGTGCAACCTTCCTGGCTGTCATTCCTGCAGGAAAGTTCCATGGGGTTATGGCCAGCACGACGCCGTAGGGAACCCTGTACTGATGGATAAGCCTTTCTGGCTTTGTGCCCTCAACCACATCCCCAGTTAACTTCCTAGCAAATTCGGCATAATATCTGATTTGGTCAATTACACCGTCTACCTCCTGTCCAGCTTCTATAGCTGGCTTGCCAACTTCGTCGATCAATATCTCTTCGAGTTCACTCCTTGAAGATTCAATTAGCTCCAGAGCACGAAAGAGTATCCTAGACCTTTCAACCGAAGTAAGACTTCTCCACTTTTCGTGCGAGCTGTACGCAGCATCTATTGCTTCACCCACATCTTCCTTTGATGCGACAGGAAATTCCCCATAAACTTCACCCGTTGTTGGATTGAGCTTTTTCAGGTAGAGCCCCGAAGACGGTTCCTTCCATTCACCATTTATAAACAGGTGCATCTTTCTCATGCATTTGATTTGGTGCTAAGGTAATTAAGGATTCTTGAAAAAACTCACCGTTTGAATATTTCGGTTATGGCCTCTATTATGCCTATGTGAGTGAAAAGCTGCGGATAATTACCGCGGGGTTCACAGTCGCTCATGTCAGTGTGCTCCCCAAGCAACCCAAGGTCGTTTGAGCAGCTGATCAGCCTTGTTATGTACTTCACGGCCATCTCTCTTTCACCCTGCATGTTCTTCACCCTTGCCATCCATGAGTTCGCAAGTCCGAAAGGGTGCCTTGCCCTTCCAAGAAAGTCCTTCCTGTACCTGAACACCATGTAATCCGAAACTAGCTCCTTTTCGATTCTGCCCAGCGTAAGCCTGAACCTGTCATCATTTGCATCAATGAACCCATAAAGTGGCATTATAAGAAGGTTAGCATCAACTTCCAGAGACCCAAAGCTTCTCACAAAGGATTGCGCTTCAGAATTCCATGCATACTGTAATATGAAATTCCTTATTTTCTCAGCGCTCTGTTTCCACTGGTTGTACTTTTCAACCTTACCCAGCTCAATGGCAAGCCTTGCCGCGGTGTTTATGGCACTCCACATCATGACCTTGCTGTGCGTGTAGTGCAGCTCCATTCCCCTTTCCTCCCATATACCTGCATCCCTTCTCTTAAAGCTCCTTTCAGTGAACCTTGCTATCGATTCTACAGCCCACCAGTTGTTGAGTATGTAATCCCTGTCCCTTGTCATATCATAATATGTTTCAAGTGCCTTCATGAATTCACCTTCAATGTCCAGCTGAATTTGAAGGTGGGCTGCGTTTCCCACCCTAACGGGCCTTGAACCCAGATAGCCCGAAAGCCAGTCCAGGGTTGTTTCAGAAGGGGGAGGTCCGCCATCCACGGTGTAAAGGGTGTGGTTGAACGGCTTCCTTGATGGGTCCAGAACGCTGAAAAGGAAGTTAAGTATCTCTCTTCCCTTTATTATAAAGCCTGCCTTTATCAGCGCTTCAGCGGCAAAGCTGGCATCCCTGATCCATGCGAACCTGTAATCCCAGTTCCTGTTTGAACCTACAACTTCAGGTAGCGATGTAGTTGGGGCAGCTATTATGGCACCTGATGGCCTGTAGATAAGGCCTAGAGCAACCAGCAGAGATGCGTTGAATGCCTTCCTTGCCCACTCAGGTGGCTCGAATGGGCAGCATGAAACTGTCGTCCTCCAGTACTCGATGGTTGACTTCATCGCCTCCTTGGGTATTGAGTAAACCCCTCCCTTTTTACTGAATAGCCCATAGCCAACATCGTTTGTGTACAGCATCAGGATGTAGCCAGTGCCACCCTCAAATTTCCATTCTCCCCTTCCCGTGTTCACAACTTTAGAACTCCATTTGAACTTGATTTCAAAGGCCTGCTTTCCTGTGGGGTCCCTGAAAATGGCGCCGCCGTCCTTAAGGTAGAATGACGGGTTTATGAGCCCATATTCAAATGTTGGTTTTACCGTGATACTGAACGGCATTTCGCTCCTTATGTATCTCATAAAGGAGCTTTCCGACTGGGGCATCAGATCCCTTATCTGAGCCAAGCCAGCCTGCGACTCCGCAGTGGTCTGCAGTATGAGCGAATTCGAAACATATTCTCTTTTAAATGAAACTGATTCCCCAAAATTTATCCTGAATCTGTAATCCATTTTATCATCAAGCAGGGAACAGAACAGCGGCGGCGAATCAAATCTTGGAAGAGTAAGCCAATCAATGGAAGCATTAGGTGATATCAGTGCAGAACCGTAACCGTTTGAAATAAAACCATGATTGATTTTACTGTTCTGCTTGCCTTGAGATGACATGCTTATGGGAAGGAGAGTGGGGCTATAAATATGACGCCGTTAACGTTATGCACCTTTCTGTCTAGCTTCGCTTAGCTCTGCTACGGTTATTATATATTCAGCATGGCTCCATATTAGGGGTGAAACGGAAAGCGGTGTGCCATCGTACGGATTGATTTGTTCGGGAAGAACCCCTGAGTGCTGGCTGTGATCAATAACCCACTTTAGAAGTTCGAATGCCCTGTCCCTTTCACCAACCAAGTTAAAATATCTTGAAGCCCAGAGGGTGGTGATTATCCATGGGTTGCCAGGGATGTTGCTGTCCTCCTTCACCCTCTGATACATATCGCCCTCATACCTTGCAAGTCCCCCAGTCTGCTTAACCCAGAGCTTCTTCATTATCGCATCCATGTTTGACTTCACCCTCTGATCAGAAGGCTCCTTCATTCCGAAGGTGCATAGTGCAATGTTCTGTGAATCAACCGTAAAGTCAGGCTTCCCGTTTATTATCGCCCTTGCATAATACCCTTTATTTTCAGAGTAGAACCTGTTATCGTATGCCGAAGCCATCCTTTCTGCTGCCTGCCTGTAGGTCCCTGAGAGGTCATTTTCCCTGAACGTTCTGGCAAATTCTGAAGCAGCCATAAGGGCAGCATATGTTGTTGCAACTGTATAAGTGTGAACACCGTACCTTTCCTCCCAGAGGTCGTAGGACTCTCTGGGCAGCCCATCACTGTCAACAAATGACATGAGGAAGTTGGCTCCCCTCTTTATCAGGTTTTCATAGAGTGGAAAGAAGTACTCAATATCAAGCGATTGTAGGTAATATTGCCACAGGGACCATATTACCAAGGCAGTTTCGTCCTCCTGTATCGGTACTATGGTCCTGTCCCCAATGACTCTGGGTATCCAGCTGCTTGCCATGTTGCCGTCAGGAAGGTACTTATGATAGAAGTATCCCTCCTTGGATATCGTGTACAGTGCAAAGTCAAAGAACTTTCTGGCAGCGCTGAAGTGCAGCGTTCTGGTCAGCGCATATGCTGCAATTGCAGCATCTCTTGGCCACACATAATAGTAACCATCCCTGCTGTTCTTCAGGATGTCGCTGTCTGAAGAGGCCATTATTGCTCCCTTATCGTTCATGTGTATCCTTATGATGAATTGTGATTTCTTGAACAGAGCAAGTATGTCTTGGGACTGTGAAACCTGTTTCTTTTCATTCCATACTGTCCAGTAGTTGCTGGTGAGCCGTAGCATGTCCCTGAGCTTTTCTGAGCTAAGTTTCTGCTTGAGCTTTAAAAGAGCATCAAGGTTCTCCTGGGCAATTATAAAATAGAACAGTTCTTTGGTTTCGCCTGGTAAAATAAACAGCGTGTGTCCAACAACTGAGTCCACTGACCCTATGGCAACAGGATTGAAAGAAAGCTTTCCATCCTCCGCATCCTTCCATGTTCCCTCAAATCCCTTGAACCCCTTTATGCCTATTGCATACTGGTCCATCGAGCTGTTCATGTCATCAAACGTTGATATCAAGAAGTGCCTCCTGTTCTTGTAGTGGACAATGGAATTTAGCTCCGGGTAATAGAAGGCGGTATCCCCTACATCGTTGCCATAAATGTAAAAGTCCTGATGAAAGAAGAACTTTACTTCCTGAGGCGAACTTCCTATATTTGTAGCTGATATCTTCCTTACGTAAATATCATCGTATATATCAACAAAGTCCTGGCTGTTAAGGTTTATGCTGCCCACAGCGTACCTGACATCACTTACCAGCGTGTCGTCCAGGTAATCCATGTACTTTATGACAGACCTGTCAATCCACATAAAATTTCCATCAACGGAGATGCCGTACCTGAACGGGTGCCCCATGGCATGATTTTCAGCCTGGTCGTGTGCATAGTAAAGATCAACTATCCTATAATCCTTATCAAAGCTTACCAGAAGGCGATTGTTTCCGATTGGGAGATATCGTACCATTATGGTTTATATTTTCCTTTAGTTTAAAACTGTTTTTATTTATTGCAGCAATGTATTTATTCCATTTTTATCTTTATTTTTGGCATTGGCAGATTATAAAAGTGAATGGATTTTAAGCAATATGAACGGTACCTATTCTTCGTCATCAGCATCCTTTGCAAACCTCAGGACCTACCATGGCCTGCTTGTTAAGAATGTGGATAAAAGATATGTGAGGTTCGTGCTGCTATCAAAGTTGTTTGAGGAATTTACCATCAACGAAAAGGTGGTAAGCATAGATACAAACTATTATAGAGGGGCGATTTACCCTGAAGGGTACAGGTCCCTTATGGGTTTTGAATTGAAGCCAGTTCCGTCATTCCGTTTCAGGGTAGAAGGGCTTGAGGTAACTAAATCATTGGCCCTAGATCCAGCTAACGACTGGCTTGTCATCAGGTACGAATTTGACAGGCCCCCTTCCAGCATCTACCTCCACCCCCTCCTTGCATTTCGGAACCATCACCTTGCTATGAGAAAGCGGAACCTAGAAGTATCGGTTGAAAATGCTGATGGCATTTACACATTTATGTCAGGTGACAGTTACGTAAAAATAGGAACACCCGGCAAGTTTGTGCCGGCAAGCGATTGGTACTATAATTTTCAGTATCCGATTGACATGGAAAGAGGTTCAAATTATGAAGAGGACTTGTATCATCCAGGGTACTTTAAAATTGACGATCCACGGACAACGCTGGAAATAAAGGTTTCATGTTCTGAAGTGATGCCTGAAAGCTTTAAAAGCGTTAAGGCAAGGATGCTGATGGCACAATCGACGCTGAATGGGGAACTCAGGCAGATTGCAAGGGACTCCACAGCTTTCCTGACCAAGGACGATATAATAGCCGGGTTCTACTGGTTTGGGCCATGGACAAGAGACACCATGATATCGATGCCGGGGCTGCTCCTTGTAACTAAGAGGTTCAGGCTTGCCAAAAAGATACTGACGAAGTACGCTAAGATGATAGTGGATGGCATGCTTCCAGTGACGGTCACAGATCCTTCAAACGTTTTTTCAGCAGACTCCTCGCTGTGGTTCATTTATGCCCTTTACAAGTACTATATGTATACAGGGGACAAAAGCACCATCAGGAGTGTTTATCCCTCAATTATTAAAATAATAAGGTCATATATCAATGGTAATGAAGTGGTTGGGCTAGAGGGGCACCTCGTCATAGCCAGGAAGCCCCAGCTGACATGGATGGACGCAAGGACTGGAGATGTTGTGTTCACTCCACGCACGGGGCTTCCTGTAGAAGTAAATGCTCTGTGGTACAATGCGCTTGCAACGGTAAAATACTTTTCAGGTGAACTTGGACTGCCAGATGAGGTAAGCAAAATGTTGCCAGCAGTAAAGCAGGAGTTCAGGGAGAAATTTGTTGACGGTGGAAGGGTGCTGGACACAGTTGATCCAGACGACTACAGTTTGAGGCCAAACTTTGTGATCGCGTTCTCCCTCCCCTTCCCTGTAATGGAGCAATTTTCTAGGTATTCGGAACCGTTGAAGTCAAAGCTGCTAACAGGCTTTGGATTGAGGTCCTTATCCCCGGATGACCCGAGATATGTTGGAAAGTATCAGGGAGACCAGTACCACAGGGACATGTCCTACCACAACGGTTCAGTGTGGCCCTGGCTGGCTGGCCAGTACATTACCGCATCGGTAAGAAGCGGTGCCAGCAGAGAGGAACTGCTTGCCCAGTTCAGACCGCTGTTTTCCCTTAAGATGATCCCTGAAATATTTGACGGTGACGAGCCTCACGAGCCACGGGGCTGTATTATGCAGGCATGGAGCTACGGTGAAGCAATTAGGGCATATGCTGAAGACCTGTCAAAAGCACAGCCATGATGTATAGTTTTTATGAAAGGCACACACGATCACCGGCTTGCCAGATTGATTGCAACAACAACTATTTTAAGAGGAGGCCATGCAAATGAAGGTGGCAGTGATAGGATGGGAACTCCCCCCGGCTTTTTCAGGGGGGCTAGGCATACACACATTTAACCTGTTCGGGGAAATGAGCAAGATGATTGATGTGGATGTTTATGTTCCCAAGCTGGGTCCACTTTATCCACATTATCCATTTAACGTAAGGGCTGTGGACATAGGGATAAGGGCTGCTGTGAATTCATATTCGGTATCTTACGATTTTTACGAAGCTGTGAATAGGTATAACAGGGAGCTTGAGAGAATAAGCACGATTAACGGTGCCGGCATTGTTCACTGCCATGACTGGATAACCTTTCAGGCGGGAATGAGCATAAAGGAGAAGTTTAAGGTGCCTCTTGTGGTAACCGTGCACAGCACGGAAATGGACCGGTCTGGGGGCTTTTACCCGCAGAGGTGGATAATGGACATCGAGAGGGATGGTATGAAGGAGGCTGACAGGATTATTGCAGTATCCCACTATACAAAAAAGATGATAATAAACAATTACGGCATAAGTGCTGATAAAATTACGGTCGTGCACAACGGCGTAGGGAGGCACTTCCTTGAGCTTCCCCCCAGGGATTACAGATCAACCAAGAAGGTAATTTACTTTGGAAGGATAACCACTCAGAAGGGCCCAGCATTCTTCATAGAAGCCGCATCAAAGGCAACAGACATGTTTCCTGGGATAAAGTTCATAATAGCAGGAACTGGTGAGCTTTTGAGCAGAATGAAAGAAGAGGCAAGGGCAACCCTGCCGCGAGGCAGCTATGAATTTACAGGTTTCATAGACCTGAATGAAGCCATAGATCTTTATAGGAAAAGTGATGCCTTTGTCCTGCCCGCAGTTTCAGAGCCATTTGGCATCACCGTGCTTGAAGCCATGAGTTCGGGAACGCCGGCAATAATAAGCAGGACCACCGGGGTTGGTGAATCGCTCAGGAACGTGTTAAGGGCCGATTTCTGGGACACCGACCTCATTGCAGAGTACATTGCAGGCACAGTAAAGTATGACGGGTTCAGGTCAACACTTGGAAGGGAGGGCATGTCGGAGGCAAGGCAGTTCACATGGAGGAGAGCAGCAGAGCAGACGCTGGGGGTGTACATCAAGGCATGAAGGCTGTGGTGTTCTTTTTTGAGGTGCATCAGCCAAGAAGGCTGAGGAGGTACAGAATGAATGAAATAGGCCATTCTCACAATTATTTCTGGGATGACAAGAACTCTGAAATACTTGGGCGAGTAGCAGAGCGATGCTATATTCCAGCTCTGAAGGTGTTCATGGACAGCGGAGTGAGATCGAGCATTTCGCTTTCAGGAACATTCATGGAGCAGGCGCTGGAATATGCGCCTGAGTCTATTGATGCGTTTAAGTCATATTTCAGGTCAGGGCTTTCAGAACCAGTTGCAGAAACATACTACCACAGTCTTGCTTCTGTCTGGGATGAGCGAGAGTTTAGGGAGCAGGTAATGATGCAGGTGAGGGCAGTTGGACGGGAGTTTGGGCTGGAGCCTCATACATTCAGGAACACAGAATTAATATACAGTGACAACATTGCAAGGATAATTGCCTCGATGGGGTTCAGGAGGGTGCTGGCGGAGGGCACAGATTCAATAGTTAAAGAAAACTCTCCGAACCACATTTACCGCTCACCGGCAGGCATTTCACTTTTTCTGCGCAATTACAGGCTCAGCGACGATATTTCGTTCAGGTTTTCAAACTGGAAATGGCCCGAGTACCCGCTTACGGCAGACAAGTATTCGGAATGGATAGACAGCGCTCCCGGCGAAGTGGCAAATCTGTTCATGGACTTTGAAACGTTTGGTGAACACCAGGTCGCAGAGACGGGGATATTTGAATTCATGAAGGCGCTCCCACGTGAGTTTGAAAGGAGAGGCATCGAAATGCTGACCCTTGAAGAGGCAGACAGGAGGTTTGGGAAAAATTCAACCCTGAGCGTGCCTCAGACAACATCCTGGGCTGACACCAGAAGGGACCTATCTCCATGGCTGGGCAATGAGATGCAGAAGCAGGCTTTCAATGCGCTGATAGGTATAAAGAGGAGGGACAGCACATGGCGGAGCCTGCAGACGTCGGATCACCTTTACTATATGTCTACGGGAACATCACAGGACATAACTGTGCATGAATACTTCAATCCCTACAAGTCACCATACTACGCCTTCCTCAGCTTTATGAACGTGCTGCAGGACATTGAGCTCCAGTGAACTATTGTTCTGCCTGCCCTTCAGCCATCCTGAACTTTTGCAAAAATTCATCAGGTATATCTGTCGACTTCCAGGCCTTTGGATCAACGCACACCATAGTCAGATAGCCCTCGGTGAGGAATTCCTTGTCCCTGAAAATCCTGAAGCTGTACTTGATGGTTTTCGGATTAACCAGTGAAGCAGTAACCTCTATGGACAGTTTATCGCCAAGCTTTGCTGGCCTGTGATATTTTGAATATGATTCGACCACCACAAACCATATTCCCCTGTATGCCATGCTTTCAAGCGAATCCCCGAACACCTTTGTTGAAAAGTATGTTATGGCGTTTGTGTAGAACCTGTAATATGAAGCATAATGAGAAATTCCCTGGAAGTCTGTATCATAAACCTTAACTGTCGTTTCATAGATCTCTGTAACTGGCATGAGTATACATTAACGCAGTAAATTAAAAGCTTTACATCATTAAATATGTTGTCCGCGAAAATTATTCAGAAAACGAACACAAATCCCCGGTTTTTTGTCGCTTAAAATCATAAATAAATAACGTTGTCACGTTTATATTATGGCATGAACATTTAAGGTGCATGATAGAAGGGTTGTTCAATCCAAAATCAATAGCCGTGGTTGGAGCTTCAACAAACAAGGAAAAGGTTGGGAATATTGTTCTGAGAAACGTCCTGGCAACTTTCACAGGCAAAATTTATCCTGTAAACCAGAGGGCTGATTCGGTTGAAGGGTTAAAGTCATACAGGTCCCTCAAGGATATCGGTGAAGCACCTGACCTTGCCATAATTGCTGTCCCCAGAGAGGCTGTGCCGGCGGTTATGGAAATGGCGGGCGAGGTTGGAACTGGATCAGCAATAATAATAACTTCAGGGTTCAAGGAGGTTGACCAGCGTGGCGCTGAGCTGCAGGCGCAGATAGATAAAATTGCATCAAAGTACGGTATTAGGTACCTTGGACCAAATACCCTGGGCATGATCACTCCTTACTACAACGGCACATTTGCGCTCACCGATATAAAGAGGGGAAACATAGCTGTCGTTGCCCAGAGCGGGGGCATCGGGATTTACATGCTGGACTGGGCCCACAGGACCAGGACAGGTCTCAGCTACTTTGTGAGCCTTGGCAACGAATCCAACATAACAGAAACCGACATTTATGAATACCTTTCAAATGACCTATCAACCAGGGCTGTGTTCTCTTACATTGAGGGAGTTGCCGACGGCTCCAGGTTCATCGAAGAGGTTCCGGCCATAGTGGCCAGAAAGCCTCTTGTGTTTCTGAAGGGTGGCACCGGCGGTAAGGGCAGTCAGGCAGTTAAGACGCATACAGCAAGCGTCGCAGGTTCAGTTGACGTTTTCAGGGCAGCCATAAGGTCAGTTGGTGGCATATTTGTGGACACGCTGGAAGATATGCTAAACATTGCCAAGATAATAACTTCCAATGAGGTTATCAAGAAGGATCTGCTCATTGTAACAAATTCAGGAGGACACGGGGTCTTGGCGACTGATGAGACAGACAGGCTTTCAATGAACCTCATAGATATCCCGGAAATAGTGCAGCAGGAGCTCAGGAAGATCCTTCCGGATCAGAGCAAACCATCAAACCCGCTGGACCTTTCCGGGGACGCTGACAGGGAAAGGTACAGGGCAGCGCTAAAGGCGGTGCAGGACTTGGACTGCACAAAGATGGTCATAGTGGAGGCGCTACCAATGGCCAGCTGCATGGAAATTTCCAAGGTCTTGCTTGAATTTAAGGGAAAGAGCGTTGTAGGCGTGATGATGGGCATGGATGAGGATGCTGCTGTTAGGCTGCTTGAATCTGCGAACCTACCGGCATTCAGGTTCCCCGAGGACGCAGTTAAGGCACTTAACTACTTTAACAACATGTCCAATCCAGTAAAGAGAATCAGGATAAGCCAGCCCATAATAGATGCACAGAACCTGATAAGGGGAAAAAGCTACCTAAAGGATTATGAGGCTTTTAGGCTTCTTGAAATTTACGGCATCAGGGTCCCCCCATGGGGCACAGCCACCTCCCTGGATGAAGCGCACAAAGTAGCAGATCAGATAGGTTACCCATTGGTGATGAAGCTTTCACTGGATGAGCCAGGCCACAAGACCGAAATGGGAGGGGTGAAGCTGGGGATTGAAAAGGAGGACGTTGATGGTGCGTTTTCAGAGCTCATCAAGAAGAGTCCCAGGGTACTGCTGCAAAAGCAGGTTGATGGCGCAGAGCTTTTCCTAGGTGGGCTTGATGATCCTGTGTTTGGTCCCACCTCAGTGGTTGGCATTGGAGGCGTTTATGTGGAAATAATAAAGAGCCTGAGCTATGGCCTGTGTCCTGTTTCAGAGGATGAAGCCTCATTTATGCTTGTAGAGAGCAGGGCCCATCAGATGCTGAGTGCTAGGGGGAAGACATATGACGAAAATTCAGCCATAAGCACCATAACAAAGGTTTCCAGAATGATGGTAGACCTTGGCATAAAGGAGATGGACATAAACCCGTTAATTGTGAACGAAAGTGGAGCCTTTTCTGTCGATCCCAGGATAGTGCTTAATCAACAAAAATGATGGATAATGGATGAGCACATAGGATTCTTTTCAAGGAAAAGATGGGGGCCAGGTTCAATAATATTTATCATCGTACTGGCGCTGATCGGGATTATCATATTGGTGCTGGGCAGGCTTGGGCCTATCTATATTTTTGAATCAGCGGTAATTTTTATAATAATAGTGGTATTTGTGCTGATAAAGGCTGCTGAGAGAATAAGCCCGGTGGATTTGCCCAAGTGAACTATGCCCGGCTTTAACTGGGTGTGGTTCACTGATAATAAATAATATGCTCTCGGCATATAAGTTCAGGCTCTACCCAGAGCAGGAGAAAATTCTCAATAACCAGCCGGCAGGGAGCCCTACAACATAGCATAAAGGCTTAAGCACTGCTCTGACCTACGCCGAACAGCAAACTGCCAGAAATGAAAACCCAGAATCGGCAACAAGAATCAGGAAATAAGTTCTCATACTGCAGATGGAGCAAGGCTGCAGTATAGCGGTATGAGAAGCTTTAGCGTGAAAGGATGTCACCTCAATAAAGCTCTGTCAAATACAGAAATTGTTTTTTATGGGAACAACATTATGGTAAAGTTGTTTTTTATGGGAACAACATTTAAATACACTTTCTTCTGAACATATGTATGACAAGAGAGGACGATTTTCGCTATGTCTTTTCCAATTTTGATTTAAAAAGTGTTCATGTAATTCAAAGGGATATTCATATTCCCTTAAAAACCAGCAGAATTGTAGCAGTGACCGGGCCCAGGCGAGCCGGCAAAACGTACTGCCTGTTTGGCATGATCAGTAATTTGAATGCCGTTCCTTCCAGGAACATTCTGTATGTTAATTTTGAATCTGAGAGGCTGAGAAACCTCGATGCAAATGACCTTGAAACCATGATGAAGGTTTTCTATGAAATGAGCAATCCAGATCCATCCAAGCCAGTGTACCTCTTTCTAGATGAAATTCAGAATGTGAAGGATTGGGACAGGTGGGTGCGCAGTATTGCCGATAGGAAAAAGTTCAATATCTACATAAGTGGCTCATCGTCCAGGCTGCTCAGCAGGGAAATAGCAACAGCCTTGAGGGGCAGAAGCATAGATTTCATGGTACTGCCACTGAGCTTCAAGGAGTTTCTCAAATTTGAAGGTGTGGAATTAGGAATAGGAGAATTGGAACGTATAGGGTTCAGGGATGAGAGGGGGATACTCCTGAACCGGCTCGATGAGTACATCAGGTGGGGCGCCTATCCGGAAATTGTTCTGGAAAGTGAAGAAAGCATAAAATCCAAGATCTTGGAATCGTACTACCAATCAACAGTGTACAGGGATATTGGGGAAAGAACAGGCATAAACCAGTCAATTGTCAGCGAATCTCTGCTGTATTTTGTGCATAATTATTCCAAGTATGTAAGCATATCAAAAACATATAATTACCTGAAAGGATTGGGCTACAGGGTAAGCAAGCAGACCCTCATTGAGGTTTTGAATGCCGCAAGGGAAGCCTACCTGCTGTTCACCACCGAAATATATTCCAAATCTGCTAAGAACAGAACCCAGTACCCGAAAAAGGTTTATGTTGTGGATGCAGGAATGGTGCGCGCAGCAAAAGCAGAACATAGCACCGGCCGGCTTATGGAAAACACAGTCATGCTTGAACTGGTGAGAAGACTTTACGGTTCAGGAAGCGAGATATACTACTGGAAGGAGTACGGAAAGGCGGAAGGCGCAGAAGTGGATTTTGTAATAAAGGAGGGCATA
>JBMFVR010000003.1:0-30744 GCA_049965895.1 Nitrososphaeria archaeon
TAAAGGAGGGAGCTGAGGAGCTGCCCACCGGTGGGCTGTCAATAAAGCTACAGTAAAAGTCATAATAATGTTCGCTAAAAATATATTCAGCTATCAGTAAATTTAATTAATCATTTAAAATTCATATAGATGTTGCTAATTAAGGATCTGCCAGTACCTTTCACTGTGAAGCAGAGGTTAATAGAGCTAGGCTATATTGATCTCTGGCCCCCTCAAAAGGAGGCAATTGAAGCTGGACTACTTGATGGTAAAAACATGTTAATCTCTACTCCAACCGCTAGCGGAAAAACGCTAACTTCGTTAATTGCTATGTGCAAAGTAATTATTGAATCAGGTCTGAAGGCAGTTTATATTTCGCCCTTAAGGGCCATTGCCGGAGAAAAATACTACGAATTTAAGGAGTTTTTTACGGGAATAAACACATCTGAAGGCAAACCAGTTAGAATATGTATAAGCACAGGAGATTACGACCTAGATCCGTCATATCTTTCATCATGCGATTTGATAATTACTACAAATGAGCGATTTGATTCAATTATGAGACACCGGGTTAAGTGGCTTGATAGCGTAGGAATCTTCATATTTGACGAAATACATCTTTTAAGTGATGAAAGCAGAGGAGGAACCCTTGAGTTTATATTAACAGAAGGCATATCCAAATACTCTAAAGCTCAGTTTCTTGCACTCTCTGCCACAGTAAGCAATCATCAGGAAATTGCAGGGTGGCTTCGCTTTAAAAGTGTCAATGTTAATTGGCGACCTGTTAAACTAACGGAAAGTGTGGCGTTTGACGAAAAAATAGTCCACTATAATGGTTCTGAGGAGAATGTCGAAAGCCAAGGATTCCTGTTAGGCAGCATTATAGATCGAGAGTTAAAAAATGGTTTTCAAGTGCTAGTGTTTGTGGAGACAAGGAAGAAAACTGTTGAAGTTGCAAAAAGGCTGGCTCATATAAGTAAAAAATATTTGAATAAATTTACACCTCAATTTCCAGAAGATGAAGAAGAAACATCAATTTCAAAAACGCTCAAGTCGTTAATTATCATGGGCGCTGCTTTTCATCATGCAGGCATACCTGCTGAATATAGATCACTTGTGGAAAAACTGTTCATAGATAACAAGATAAAGGTGATTGTCAGTACCCCCACCCTCGCTGCTGGTGTCAATTTGCCCGCGCATACTGTAATAATTAACTCTGTTTTCAGATACAACGGCACACATATGGAACCTATTAAGGTGATGGAATACAAGCAGATGGCTGGCAGAGCGGGCAGGCCAAAATATGATAAAATCGGAAAATGCATAGTAATCGCAAATAGTGAGCGTCAAGCTTCATGGATAATGGATAATTATATCCGGGGAGATTCGGAACCGATAAATTCAAAGTTGAATTATAAGAACCTTGACTCATTAATTCTAGCGCACGTTTCTATATCAAAAATATCTTCTGAAAGCGATATTATCAACTTGTTTGATAAGACTCTTTTCGCACATCAGCATACTACCCCTAGTCAGACACTACATGAATCTCTTGAATATTTAAAGAGTACGGGATTTATAAAAAAATTAAAAAATGGAAAATATGAAACGACCGAGCTAGGAAGGCTAGTAAGCACGTTATACATAGCCCCTCGTACTGCAGAGGATTTTATCAAAAACGTACCTCATGTAAGAAACGAAAGAGATCTAACGCTTCCACTTATAGGTCTTGCTTCTACATCTGAGGATATAGACCCGAAACTTTCATCGAACTCAAGTGATGAATCTGAAATCAACTCAATATTAGAGAATGAACCTAGGCTCCTTAGATATATAAATAAGGATATCTACCAAAGGAGTTTTCTTGGACTTTATGCTTGGATTAACGAGTTTTCAGAGCAGGAAATTTTGGATAAATATAGGATAGAGCCGGGTGATCTGTTCCGGCTCACTGATTCGGCAGAATGGTTAATTCATTCATACCTTCGCCTTGGGCGCTTATATGGATTGAGCGCTAATAAATTTGAAAGTTCGCTTCTTAGAATTAGGAAGGGGGTTAAAGAAGAGCTTGTGGATCTTGTCAAAATTGAAAAAATAGGAAGAAAGAGGGCCAGAGCCCTTTATAGCGCAGGAATAAGGGATCTTAATGACCTGGCTTTGGCAGACCCTGATAGTATATCAAAGATAAGGGGCATGGGAACGATGCTTGCCATTGAAATAGTAAATGAGGCGAAAAAATTAATTGCAAAAAGGAATCGCTGAAGAGTACCTGATTATTTCTGCGTTATTTGGTGGACCTACGACATTAGATTCACTGAACACTAAAGTGACTTTAAAGGAGATGCAGGAAGCGGTTCGCAAAGAAAGAGGACAATTTGCAATTAAGGCTTCAAACGAGGAAATGAGTGTTTTTGCTACTGATCCCAGTGGGGCTTTTGGTATACCATTGCTAGGTATTAAAACAACGCCCCGCCTTAAAAATGGATTTATGGTTATCAAAAAAAACGGCATAGTGTTTTATAAAACAGAGGGGTATTCTGCGTTAAGCGGTTACAATATTGATGTTCTGCTTACTGAACTTGTTCTATTTATTAATAATATAAAAGGCAAAGTGGCTGTAGCGTTTTCAGGGGGTCTTGACAGTTCTCTTCTTGCTTGGCTACTTAGAGAAAAGGATCCTATATTAATAACCGTAGGCGATGCAAAAAGTCATGATATAGTAATGGCTAAAAGGAGCGCTAATATTATTGGCCTTGGACTTGAAACTATAGAGCCCAAAAATACTACAGAAATTATTAGGTTTGTATCCTCCTTTTCTAGAACTTTAATGGATTATTCCCTTGCTGTTGGATTTTATACTGTTGCAAAAAGAGCTAAGGAACTTGGCGCAAAATGGTTAGTTACAGGACAAATGGCTGACGAACTATTTGGCGGATATTCTAAATACAAAAATATAAATGAGAAAAATCTAAATGCAGTTCTGTTTAAAGATTTTTTAAATTCTAACCTTCAAAGGGACACATATGCAATTCTTTCAGGAGGAGTAGTTCCAGTATTTCCTTATGCTTCTAGACCGTTTGCAAATCTTGCGTTGGGTTTGCCTGCCTACTATAAGATAAATAAGCGTGGTCTGAGAATAATAGCTTCAATGGCTGGATTACCAGATGAGCTTGTAAAGTCAGAAAAAAAGGCTTTTCAATATGGCAGTGGAATAGAAAGAATTGTATATAAAATAATAAATAATTCACCTATAAGTATTTAGATAACCTTTTCTCAGCGTCTTCCCAGTTTACCAAGTTCCACCAAGCATCAAGATATGCATTCCTATTATTTTTATATTGCAGATAGTATGCATGCTCAAATTCATCAACTATTAGAACTATTGGTAGTTCCGCATAGTGATTGTTGAAATGGTTTTCTATTGTCATTAGCATAAGGTTTTTAGTTTCAATATCATAGTATAACGCAGTCCACCCTGTTCCTGGAAGTGATTTTTGAGATTCAGTAAAAATAGCCTTGAATTTATCAAACCCGCCATACTGCTTGTTTATCAGATCTGCTAATTTCCCTCCTGGCTTTCCTCCCCCTTTACCAGCTGGAGCCATGTTATACCAATATATAGAATGTAGTTTGTGACCATTTGTATTAAACGTCAGGCTCTTTAATACTCCCTGTATATCATACCCCGTAGCTTCACCCTTTACTATCTTCTCTAGCTTGTCCATTGTTGAGTTGGCACCATTAACGTATCCTTTATGATGGCCATTATAATGTACGTCTATTATACTTGAACTTATGTAAGGTTCAAGCGCATCAATCTTGTATGGTAGTGGCGGAAGCTCATATTTTTTTAACGAAACTTCGTAGCTCATTTGATTTATATTTATAATAAATTAATATATAATCATTATGCCTATTTTTTAAGTCAATGTTATTTATTTAAATATCATTTTAAATCTTTTTGCAAAAAAATTTATTATTTTTATTATTAAATGCCGATTATTTTTAAATCAGCAATAAAATTCTTGAATACTCAAGACTTAATCCTGAACTTTAGATATTTATCACTCAAGGAAAAGCTTGGAGGATGAGCCGTTCTAGTGCCTGAGCCACAGTTTGGGCATGTGTCAAATATGGTGTAACGCCCACACTTTTGGCATTTCTTTAGATGCTTTGACATGTTCACTCAGCATACCTAAAATTACCTTTACCATCGATGTTTTTTTCTATAGTTAAGAATGCCTTTCGTAGATTTTTTTCTGCTTCTTTATAGTTTTTAGCATAGCATGTTATTCTGTACCTGGGTGCACTTACATAGTTTATTTCTACCTTACTATCAGAGCCTTCTATTGCCTTTGTTAGCACCTTCTTTATGACTTCAATTCCATCTGATTGCTGACTGTAAATTTCGAAAAGTTTTGAAACCTTTACGGTGGGCTGCTTTATCTTTTCAGCCGAAAGCTTATACAGCGTTTCGGCAAACTGTTGGTCTATGCCCAGATCGGTTATTGCTTCTGGGCCTTCGTTTACAATATGTTCCAGACCGTTGTAAAGCCCATCGAATTTCTCTGCTATGAGTTTTGTTTCGTAATCGGCATTCTTTCTTCCAAGCTTCTGTGCGGCTATGTTAATTACACTTTCTGCCCATTTAGATTTTTTCAGTTCAATTAATTTTATTCTCTGCTCCTCCTGCGTGAGTTGTTTTAACGAAACATCGACATCTAACCTCGATCTATCAGCCTTAATTACTTTCACTACAATCTTCTGTTTGGGCTTGAGCATTCTATCTATGTTTTTTACCATACTCCTTGAAATTTCATTCTCAGGAAGAAATGCTTTTAATCCGTTATATTCATCAAGTGTAACCCATGCACCGGAAGGTGAAACATTTTCTATCGTGGCTAAAATTACTTCACCTATCTCCGGAAACGCTTGCACGCTCATCAATCTAACCTTTTAATTATTTCGCCATAGATTTCTGCTTTACCACCTGTTGGAACAGCTAGAATTTCACCACATCCCTCACACTTTACTTCTGTAGTTGAATGTGAATATATTATTGATTCCATTCCACACTTGGTGCACTTGACTTTAAGAAATGCGCTCCGTGGAGTCAGTATGAGCTGTTTAACTTTTGGAGACATAATTATCACTTGCTCACCTGTTCGACTATTTCAAGCTTTCTAAGCCTCATACCCTTCTTTACCACTGTGTAACCGCATTTTTTACATTTGAATCTAAGAGATACCTTTTTAGTTGTTTTGGATGTCCTTTTAAGTTCAGGATACTTTTGACCACCATATCCCTTCTTAACTTCTTCGTGGTATCTAGCCCCAAGACTCATGCTTCTCTCCTTTCCCTTACGGTAAGTAGTAACTTCATGCTCCGTATAATTACGACATTTAGGGCAATACCTCTTTACAACGCTAACTATCTTCATTATAATTCTCCCACCCTTATCACTAAACCCTTGTCTATTAATATTTTTGCATTTTCCTCTGGTATCATTGAAATATCGCCTTCATTGAAAGGACCATACTCCTTGATGTCTACACCTACAAATTTATCTACATTGCTTTTAAATAAAACCAGAGAGTAAAATGGCTCGGCCTGTTTATATTGATTCTGCAACTCCTTTACTAGACCATCTTTTAATTTTGATTTGAAAGATTCAGATTCATTTATCGCCAACATCATCTGTTTGGCTATGGATGTTTCGTATTCATCCAATTCAACGGGTTCACCCTGAAGCTTCATTGACATGAACTTTCTCATCCTCAGGTTTATTAACTCATCAATTATATCTGATACTATTGTTCTCAATTCAAGGGCTGCCTTTCTGGTAAGTTCAGAAGTCGCCGTAGATTCAATAAGTTTAAGTTGCTTTAATCTCATTGTGACTATGCCATAAAAGTCTTGAGGCAGCTTAGTTATTACAGCGCTGTTAACCTCCTTTTGGGCAGCCTCAGAAACTAAATTAATAAGATCCTGCATGCATTTTAATGGTTATGTGCTGCTCAAAAAGGTTTTTGGCACCATAAAATAGATCCCGTGTGCTCGAGCCACAATTTTTTTATTCTGTATTATTTTTGCCTGTACAAAAATCAGATCCTTCCCCCTTCTATCCGCCTTTGCTATAGCTAAAGCTTCACCTTTAAGTGCTGGTTCCATGAAATCTACATTTAAACTTACAGTCACTACTTCTTGTTTTACCAAACTACCCATTATTTCATCAAAAAATACGCAAATTATGCCCCCATGGACTATTCCTAACCTATTAAGGTGATCGTCAGTAAATTTTAACTGATAAGTTCCCTTTTTGATTGTTTTAACCCATTTACCTATCTTGGCTCCTTCCACGGTTTAAAGTTTGTCGCAGAAGGTTATTAATATATTGAGTTAAATGTTTAAGCAAATATTATGGTAAAGATTCTTCGTCAGTTATCGATTCTACATATACGGTCAAACCCTTTACGCTAATTACCTTTACTTTGCTGTTCTTTTTTATCACTCCGTTGCTGGATATTGCCTTCCACTTTACGCCTTCAATGGACACCTCTCCTGCGGGATTAAGCTCAGTTACTGCTATGGCTTTTTTTCCTATTAAAGCGCCTGCTCCGACGTATTCCTTTCTCCTAATTGATTTTACTATGTGTCTTATATAAAATGCAAGTATGCCACCTGAAGCTACCGCCGCTGCAAGCTCTGCATATGTATCTGCTCCATATGGGGATGGAGAAAATTGTATTCCCTGCGCAAGCATGTAAACGCCTAGTACGCCCACGATAACCGCCGCCAAAAATGCAAAACCGTGCCCTGACTTGATTTCAATTATTAAAAGAACCGCGGATATCAATAAAAGTGTTAAACCTATAAAGGAAGCACCTATTATTTCTGCTCCAGCAAGCCCAAGGATAATGGTAAATATTCCAACAGCTGACATTATAACAGTAGGATGAAGGAAGTCCAATGCTATTAATATCATCCCCAGCAGAATTAGAAGACCGTCCAGTGTAATGTTGCTCAAGGCACTGATAAACTGTTCATAATAATTCTCATTGATTGTTAGGCTGGAGACTCCTGATAAATTCAGTTCCTGCAGCGCCTGAGTCATATTTGAGGCTGTATTTTCTGCTATATGATATTTTATGGCCTGACTATACGTGTATGCATGATCGTTAATAACCATATTGTACACAGCGGTCATATTTCTGCCCCATGCGCTGGCTTCTCCCTGCATCAAGCTAAGCATGGCATACTCTGTATGGTTCTGTTCAAGCTCATTGCCACCTATTACTATTGGGGTCGATGGCCCTATTTCTGAGCCCGGCCCCATTATTATTTTATTTGATGCCATCGCTATATAGCTTGCAGCCGATGCCGCAAGAGAATTAGGTGGAACATAAGTGTAAACCGCAATTCCGCTTTGATTTAGGGTGGAAATATCATCCAGTATAACCATCATATCGGATATGTACCCACCTGGAGAATTCATTACTATAAGCACATATTTTGAGTGATATTCTAGAGCCTGCTGAACCACATTATTCATCATACTGGACGAGCCGGCGTTAACAGGGTAATCAAAATTAACTATAATAAGTGCAGGCTGTCCCTGTGAATGAGCCGGAACGGTCAATGGTAATATTGCTAAAATAAAAATCAAAGGCAATATTGCCTTCATTTATTTTCGCTCTTTTTCTTTTCTTTAACAACATCTTCTATGTTGTAGATCCCCAGTGGCGCCACTCCTGCTGACGGTATGTTGGTGGGTATCATTATCAGGGTTCCCTTTGATTGTAGTCCAAATTCATACAGCATATTCATCCATCTTAGCTGGAAGGCACGATCATTGTCCTTGTAAAGGTCTGCGGCCTGAACCATTTTTTCTGCTGCCTGAACTTCGGCAAGGGCAAGTGTTACTCTGGCTCTTCTTTCCCTTTCTGCTTGTGCCTGTCTTGACATAGCTTCCTGTAATGCAGATGGTATCTTTATATCCCTGATTTCTACCGCGGTAACTTTTACTCCCCAAGATTCAGTTTTTTCATCTATGATTGACCTTGCCTTGGCACCTATTTTTTCCCTTTCACTTAGCAGTTCATCAAACGTTGTTTGACCTACAACCTCCCTCAATGTTGTTTGCGCAGCATATTCCGTTGCGGCCGCATAATTTTCAACATTTAAAACACATTTCTGCACGTCAACCGGCATAAAGTACATTACAGCGTCCACGTCTACCGGCACATTATCTCTGGTAAGTGACTGTTCAGTTCTGAAAGAATAAACCTGAAGCCTGAGTGATATTTTTATCGGTATTTTTGATACGAATGGAATTACATAAATTATTCCAGGGCCCTTTATACCAATAAACCTTCCAAGTGTAAGAACCGGCGCTCTTTCCCATTCTTTGAGAACGCGAATACCGCTTATGAATATAATTAAAATTACCAATAATATAAAAAGCGATATGAGCAAACTATAAGATAATGCCAACATTTTACTGTTATTATTTATAAATAAAGGAGGATAAAAACGTTCCCAACATATTTATTATTGAGCTAAATGATTTTGGTTTATCGTCTTTAACTGGAACTTCATACGATGCTTGAAATTATTTTCATAACTGGCATTATTATATTTCTATGATAAATTTAGCTATAGTTTAGATGTTGCACTTTTAGTAACACAGCAAGATTTTAAATTGATTTTAAAGCTTATTTTACAAGTTTCAGAGCTTTTACTACTTTCCCTTTGATAACTGAATGCATTTTCAGTGTTAAGCGTTAACATGCCTAGTTTCAGGCAGTATAAAAAAACAAATCATCGCAAATAATGAGCTAATTGATATCACTAAAAATGGTAAACTCGGACTTTTTAATTCCTCAAACATACTACCAAGCACCAAAGGTGATATCATTCCTCCAATTCTCCCCCAAGCCAACGAATTTCCCAGACCTCTTCCTCGCATTTCTGGGTCATACAGTTCTGATGATACGATTGTTACTATGGCAAGTCCGCCCTCCATAAATAATACTGATGAAAATATTAGCGTAGCGACGAGTAAAAAAGCATTGCCGGATATAAACCCCAGAATTATTTCTGCTACTCCTGCTAAAAGATTAACTAGAATGCCAAGTGCCTTTCTACCCAATCTTTCTATAAATGGTGCCATAAGAGCTGCCCCTGCAAACGCCCCCAGATTGGCAATTATGATGTAGCCCTTCTGAAAAAAAGCTGGTGCTTCGATTACTCCTTTATATATCAATGTGGGAACCCAGTCTATTATACCGTAAACTGAAAAAAATACAAAAAACGTTGCAAATGATATTGTTAAGGTTCTCTTTAAATAATTGCCCATATATAATTTTTTAAATCCGCCACCGTTATTCATTTTAGTTGTTTCGGGAATCCGTAGAATAGGTAAAAGCAGTATAAGCTGTATTAGTCCGTAACTAAAAACATACTTTCCTGCTCCAATTAGCAGGAAAATCGGTATAATTATGAAGCCAAGATTAAAAATTGCATTACCTAATGACATCACGATACCTCTTATCGAAGGGGCAGAATGCTCATTCATCAGTGCATTAACAATTGGAACGTTGGCTCCTATGCCAGTGCCCATAATTAGCATGGAAACTGACAAGGAATACAGCGATCCATTTAACGAAGGCAGAAAAGAACCTGTTGAATAAAGGATTATGGAAATTGCCAATGTAGGGCGTCTTCCTATCCTGTCTGAAGCGCCTGCTAGTAATAAAGACCCAATTAACATGCCAAAGAATTCGATAAAAAAAAGATAGCCCTCTACAGCATAAATGTTAGTTTGATGAAAATAAATTGGCAACATGATTGACGGAAGAACCAAAAGCGAGCCTGCTGAAAGCTGTGTATAAAAAAAATACACCTGTTTGGGCCAATCCGTTTTTATGCCATCATGAACCATGCCGCATTTTATTGTTTTTATATAAATTTAATGCTTTAGATGTTCAAAAAATTGAGACCTTTTTCACTTTAATAAAATTAAATTGATAGATATAAAGGCTTATAAATTAAACGTTTATTTAACAAATTATGAAATTTAATCTAATAAAATTTGCAGGCTTGATACTTTTTGTTGGAACATTTCAGTTCATAATTATGATGATTATATCAGAGGCTTTGTACCCCTCATACAGCATTTATAAAAATTACATTAGCGATTTGGGAGTTGGCAGCACTGCATACATTTTTAATACGTCTATAGTTTTATTTGGTATCCTTGTTATAATATCATCTTATTTAATATTTATAAAATTCAAGTGGCGGATCTTTTTATCTTCAATAACGCTCTCAGCAATTGGTGCCATTGGTGTCGGTATGTTTCCTGAAGGGTCTCCTTTTCATTTACATACAATAATGTCATTAATTGTTTTTCTATTTGGAGGTATAAGTGCAATTCTTTCATATAAAATACTCAACATACCGTTTAATTATGTTTCAGTTGGTTGCGGTGCCATAACATTAATTGCCTTGGCCATGTATATTGATGACATTTACCTTTCATTAGGCCCTGGGGGAATGGAAAGAATGATAGTTTACCCTGTGCTATTATGGGTTATTGGATTTTCAGGATATTTGATGTCTTTAAAAAAATAGCTTTTTTCTACCGCTACAATTCTTTTCAAACACGTTTGCTAAATCTAATTGGTTACGATACCAGGCATATGTTGATACCTGACAACGAACTTCGAATTAATAAATGACTTATCTAACTAGATATATACTTCCACGATAAAAATATCCCGATGAATGAAAATATTACTGCAAATCCAAGAAGGTAAATTATACTGAACGCCACACTGGCTGTTGGAGTTACACCTATCAGCATTGCTCTTGCTACATTATTCGCATAAGTTAGAGGATTAATCATAACTACAGGCTTTAACCAAGATGGCATTAATTTTACTGGATAAAATGCATTACTGGCGAACAGCAATGGCAAATTAAGAAGATTCATTATGGCCATTTGTGTCTCCCACCTTGTTGACCTTATTGCCAGCATTATAAACAAGGACGATAAACCCATTGCAAGCAGAAAAAGTGCAAAGAATGTGATTATTATGCTCATAATAGTTAGCTGGGCAGAAAATGTCAGACCAAGTAATATGGCTATCAGGAGAACTATTACTGCCTGAACAAGAGCCTTAATAACAGATGAAAGTACTTTGCCCATTATAACGTTACCCCGAGGTAATGGTGTGGTTAGCATTTTATTCAGAAACCCTAGCCGTCTATCCCATACTATGGTCATTCCGCTGCTCATCGCAGAAAATAGCACTATAAACGATAGCATCCCCACTGCCAAAAAAGAAAAGTAATCTGTAGTACCAAAGGTGGATTTAAGCACTTCTTGTGAAATTTCATCGATTACCTGTTTCGGTATATTTAACCCGGGTATATTTAGGCTTCCGGCGCTAAATATTGCACCCAAATTCATGGCTTTTCCAAACAGACCTATCCATATTATTGGTTGAACCAGGCTTATTATGAATATAAATGGCTCCTTGTACCATTTTTTAAGCTCTCTATTGGTAACAGCCCATAAACCATGTAGAGGTCCGTAATTTATCCTTTCATTCTCCATCAAGACCTCGCCCTCCTTAATGTACTTCTCATTGCGAATGTTTCTTCGGAACTTGCCTGTTCCTCCCTCAGATTTCTGCCAGTATATGCCATATAAACCTCATCCATTGTAGGTCTCGCTAATGTAAGTCTAGTGACATTAAGATTCATTTGAGTAAATATCTTGATTATTGTTGGAGCTACAGAACCGCCATCGCTGACCTTAAGAGTCAACAGCCCATCACCGTTGTTCTTAATATCAAATACACCTTCTATCCCTTTAAGCACCTGATCTATCTCCTTTCCATCCTTTGCAAGCTGTATTGTGATTATGTCTCCTCCAATGCTCTTTTTCAGATTCTCTGGTGTATCTGCCTTGACTATTTTACCCTTATCTATTATAGCAATTCTATCACAAAATTCGTCAGCTTCTTCTAAATAGTGTGTTGTAACAAGTATTGTCATATTGTATTGGCTTTTAAGCTTCTTTATGTGCTCCCAAATTGCAGTCCTAGTCTGCACATCTAGTCCCAAAGTGGGTTCATCTAGAAAAAGGACCTTGGGCTTGTTTATCAGACCCATGGCAAGTTCCAATCTTCTTCTCATACCACCCGAGTATGTTTCAACCTTTCTTTTAGAAGCTTCCAATAAACCCACCATTTCAAGCAACTCCCTTGCCCTTTGCCTGCTTGTGTCATGTGGTATTCCATAAAAATCAGCTATTAACATAATATTTTCCCATCCACTAAGATCTTCATCTGCAGTGTATTCCTGTGGCACAACACCTATAATTCTTCTAACCCTAGAGGGTTCCTTTACAACATCTATGCCGTCTATCTGCGCTGTACCTTCAGTAGGTTTCAAAAGGGTATTGAGCATTCCTATGGTTGTGCTTTTGCCTGCACCATTTGGACCAAGAAGCCCAAAAATTTCTCCGCGATTAACTTCAAATGATATATGATCCACCGCAAGCACCGCATGATTATAAATCTTAGTTAACCCCGTTACCTTTACTATTGAATCAATCATTTTAACAACGCCCTAAATTTGTTGCTTATCTGTTCTATCCTTTCCCTGTACGGTTCAAGCTTGCTTATATCCAGATCTTCAAAATATGATATGTAATTGTCAATGGCATCCAGCATATCACTTAGACTCATTTCATTTTTGTACATTAAACCCGAAAACTCCTTGACTTTAGATTCGCCCAGCTTAGTTAGCCTGTATCTTCTATCACTCAGTTTTTCAATTAATCCCTCATTGACTAGCCCCATTAATAGAGGATAAATTGAACCCGGCGATGGCCTCCACCATCCTCGGCTTATTTTTTCTATTTCGTCCATGATTTCTGCGCCGTTCTTTTGACCATCCTTCAAAATATAAAGAATCATGAAGCGTAACCCCCCATGTCTTCCAATCTCTTTTTTTAACATAAAACTTTTGTACAGATATGAATCCCACATGTTAGTATCGATAACGATATCGTTTTTAAATATTTCTGATTTTTTTAAAAAATGGTGTCCTAATATTGAGTAAACATAAACTAATTAACCCATTGGTTCTAATATGGGCCTTTATCGCCTGCGCAATGGACCGTTCCTCTGTATCTCCTGATAAAAGATTGGCATTGATAACACACTATAAATGGCACCTGCTCCTTCACCACAGGACAATCCACGTACTCTTTTTTCATAGAAGAAAGTAACTTTCCACTCAATCCCTTCAAACTGTCCATTTTATCCTTGGGAATCTTGAGTGCCTTTGGTGCTTTTTTTATTTCTACTTCATACTTTTTATCCATATTGAACAATCATAGTCATTAAAGAGCCTTAAAGCTTTCGCTCCACTTTAGATATGTCTTAAGCAATTCTGGGCTTACACTGGGTCTCCTTTGCTTTACAATGGCTTTAAAGTCCTCCAGGGTTATAGGTCTAGGCTTGGATCCAGGGTCCAACGCATCACCTGAATCAAATAATTCTCTTACAACATTCAGTTGCACTGACTGCGCTATATCTTTTATGTCGCTCCCCGTATAACCCTCTGTTAATTTTGCAAGTGCATCAAGCTTGACGCTAGGGTCAAGAGTTAATGGCTGGGTATATAACTCAAACATCTTTTTTCTAGCCATTTCATTTGGAAGATTTACAGAAATTCTCTTTTCAAATCTCCTTAAAAATGCTGGGTCAAGCGACCATGGTTTATTTGTTGCAGCTAAAATATATATTGGTACTTTTTTGCCCTTTTCCGTTATACCATCAGTTTCCTTTAAAAACTGATTTCTAACCCTTATTTCTCCACCTACTTCTTGGGATCTCGTTCCAAATAATGAATCAACTTCATCTATGAATATTATTACCGCCTTATTTTCTTGCTGCGCTATTTCGCGTGCCTGTTGAAAGAGCTTCATCACGTTTTTTTCAGCCTCACCAAGCCATTTGCTCATGATGCTTGCTGCATCAACCGATAAAAATATTGCATCAATTTCGGCCGCTGTTGCCGCGGCTAGCATAGTTTTACCGCAACCTGGCGGCCCATATAGCAAAATTCCACGCGGCCATCCAAGTGGAAAGAGATCAGGCCTTTTATTTGGAAAAATTATTGCTTCTTCAAGAGCTCTTTTTGCTTCCTCAAGCCCTATAACCTGTTCAAATTTGACATCAGGTTTTTCTTTTAAGACCAGGTCATCAAAATTAGCCCTTAGCGTTTCCACCCTTCCTTCACCATCCTTTGGTTCTACGCTCCCCTCCTCCCCTATCCCTCTTGCTCTCTGTATAGCTTTGATTCTTTCCCTGTACGCCATTGCACGTTGCGTGTAAATTTGGTTTAACTTATAATCTGGATATAGATTTATAAGCTTCATCAATGTCTCTATGGATTTTTGGTACATCATTATAGCCTGTGGATAGCTTCCCTGACTGTCAAGTCTTATTGCTTCGTTCGCATATTTTATTGCTATGGATTCTAGTTCCCCGGCTGCCTGATAACTCATGTTTAAGCAACCTCTTCAATTAATTGGCCGTCTTTAACTGCTTCAAAAATTATTTCTTTAATGCCCGTGTCAGTATCGGTGCTTCCCAGCGTATAATCTAGTGCCTCGTTTAGCACATTTTCTGCATTTTCGTCCAAAACTGGAATTGATATTCCGGCGGATGATATGGATACATTACCCATTTCCTGCAAAGCTTCATCAAGCTGGCTTACCAGCAGCCCATAAGTATCAGAGATGCCAGACAAATACGGCTTTAGTTTGTTTAAGGATCTGGAAGCATCCTGCAATGCCATTATCAGAGATTTAAATTCTATCAAGCTCTCCAACCTTAAGGAAAGCTTCAATAAAAGCAAATCGATCCTCCCAACAAGTAGCGAAACCCGTTTTAACACTGCATATTCATTTGCAATAACCTTGGCCTCATCCTTGCTAAGATCCATAGTAGATAGTTTACCTCCCATTATCTGCATCTTGGATTTGATTCTGAGGTCCAAGTTTGCCAAATTATAACGATATATAGAAAGTTCTCTGAGTGCTCTCTTTAACTCATCGCCATCCTTTTTTTTGAACGGGTTAAAAATAAATTTCAATTATATACACCTCTTCTTCTGCGATCAATTTATTAATCAAAGTCAAAAAAAATTAACAAAAAGAAAAAATTGTATTAGCAGGGGGTTTAGATCTGGTGCCTTTCTCCTTCTGAAATTCCCAGCGTACCTAGGTCTGGAAGTTTTTCCTTCATTCTCGCTTCAGCCAAGGTGCTTGCTTCTGCAAGGATCTTCTCTGCATCTTCGTTAGCGCTCTCAAAGTTTAGTGTCATTCCGCTCATTTGTCCGGCATCTACCAATATGCTGCTGAGCATTGAAGATATCTCTGATATTTCCCCTTCAGCTGCGGGCATTACCTGCATTAATCCAGATCTGACGCTCCTTATGACTGACATGGCTGGGGCCAGTGTCACTACGACGTCTCCAAGATCTGTTACTGTTGATAGCCTTGTAACTATCTGTTCTAGTGCAAGCCTTGCCTGGCTCACCATCTTGTACATTTTCCTAATTTCTGCCAATTCGTTGGCATATACGGTAGCGTGGTCTGTATCGTGCTTTTGAAGATAATTTACAATTTTTTGAAATGTTGTGCTATCCTTTTCTTTGAGTTTGTTTGCTGTGTTATCCAATTTGGTTATCTGCATCTGAAGTTGCCTTGTAGCTTGTTCTATGCGCGGCTTTAGCGGTCCTTCCGGTCTTACAGCACCCCTGATTCTTTCTCCTACCCCCTCTCCTTGAGGTGAATTCCATCTTTTAGCAAAATCGCTCATTGTAACCTTACTATCTAAGGTTTTGATTTTACTATTTTGTAACTTGTTTTACATGTAACCGCAGTAACAGCAAACTGTAGTGACATATATTTGAGATAAAGGTCAAAAATAGTTGTCATAATGAATTAAAGCGTCATGGTTCAATAGATTTCTCATATGTCAGAATTAATAAAAATGATAGGTAGACTCAAGGAACTTGGACTTACTGAATACGAAGCCAGAGTTTACCTGACACTTGTAACCAAAGGTTCTCTTCAGGGCGGAGAACTTGCGCTGAATTCAGGTGTTCCAAGGACCAAGGTATATGAATCTGTCAGAGGGCTTATAAAGAAAAAATTGGTTGAGGCTTATGGAAGACCTAGAAAGTTTTCTGCCGTATCCAGCCCAGAACCATTTGATGTTATAATAGAACAGGAAGAAAGAAAGTTCAGGGAATTAAAGTCCTTAATAAACGAGATAAAATCCATGAGCCAGAAAACTGGCGTCAGTTCTGTTAAGGGATCATTTCAAATAATAAATGGTGGGGGCATAGAGAGTGTAGTTAACGATATGTTGAGTAAGACTAAGGACAAAATAACACTCATAGTTAACTCTAATACTTTTTGGATAGTAAAAAAGTATGAGAGACAGTTAATGTCAATGAGGCTTTCTGAAGTCAAGGTTAACGCAATTGTATCACCAAAGGATAGCGAGTTAGTTAACGACGCGTCTACATCCCTTCTGCCTGTGCTTGTTGGCAACACCATCGACGGGCGCAGCGCAATTGTAAGCGATGACAGATATCTGCTGCTTATAAATGAAGACAGTGGCACTGGCGTGCTCGTTATGCTTCCCCAACTTATTAGCTTGATAGATAAATATATTGTTGATCCTCTAATATCAAGTTCAATTGATATAAAAAGTTACATACGGTTGATAAATACTGGTTCTGCTGAAGATTTTCTTAATTTAAAAAATGATAGGAGTATTTTTGAAATTCTTTCACAGGCAGTGTTTGACCTATTGCCGGAAGATTCTCTATGGCAAATTGGAGATCAAATGGTTGAAATTTTTAAAACAAATGTGCCTGCTCAATTCGTTACTTCGGAATTTAGCCTTGCTATACCTATTTTTATTGAACTTATATCCTCAGACATCAAGGACGGAACAGTAAAATACGATGAATTGACAAAGATAATTAATATAGAGTACAGGGGTAAGAATGGGAAACTGCCCAATTCTCCATGGCTATTAATGCTCAAGGGGTACTTAAAATCAATAGGCCGTGATATGCAGGTGGTTGGGCGCTTCCAAGTGGAAGATAAAACCATAATCCAGATCAGATTGCCATGGGAAATTCAAACAATAACTCTCTAGTTTGTTTATAAATTCATGAGCAAGATGTATTTACCCTAGGGATAGTTAGAATATCAGAGTTTTGTTCTGGCATAACTTACACCAATAACTTCCATTTCGCTGATTAATTTATTAGTTAGAAGTGCCTGTTCCAATGAGTCAGTGCCCCCCTCCGCCTCGTCTATTTCGAAATCTGCTATTATTGCGTTGAGACCGAATGCTATGGGCTCCACCTGATATTTTATAATCTTGAAACCGCTGATGCTGTTTAATATAGTTTCCGGTTTGGTTTCGATATCATTTGGCAAAATTTTAATACGCGCTATCACCTTAGACATTTTGTGTTCCCTCTATGGACCCTCAAATCCACAATTATCACATTTATATGACCTTGAGAAAACCCGGCATTTATCGCATCTCCAGATAAGCACTTTGCCGCAATCTGGGCAATAAAATTTAGTATAACGTTCATTAGGAGATATCGGTTTATGACAGCTAGTGCATACAGGCAAATTAAGGTTTGCTGGCATTACACTATCTCCCCAATGTGCAATATAAAAACATTGTTGGGCATGTTGAAATCATAATGCATAACTTACCACCAAAACGATTTTAATGTGGCTCTTTCTATTTAAAAACCATATGACGGTTATGAAACTTGAAATGGACCAAAAAACAGTGAACAAACTAAAGGGTGCCCACTATGGAGTATTTGGTCATTCAGCCGTTGAAATCTGTCACTGGACAAAAACATCTATCAGAGAAAAGCGCGGTTGCTATAAAAACAAGTTCTATGGAATAGAAACTCATCGCTGCATGGAGTTGACGCCATCGGCTGTTTTCTGTGAAAACCGGTGCATTTACTGCTGGAGGCCAACTGAATTTTACAGGATGCTCAAAATGCCCGAAGGTGCTATAGACGAACCAGAGACAATCATCAGAAAATTAACGGAATTAAGGCGCAGGCTCTTAATAGGGTTCATGGGAAATGACAAGGTTGATCGGCAGTGGCTCGCTGAGTCTTTAACGCCATCCCATTATTCGATTTCTTTATCTGGAGAACCGACACTTTATCCCAAGCTGCCTCAACTTATCAAATTTATCAAATCATTGCCCAACACAAAAAGCATTTTTCTTGTCACAAACGGCGAAGAGCCAGACATGTTGGAAAGGCTTATCAATGAAAATGCTCTGCCCACACAGCTTTACCTTTCCATGAATGCATATAATAAGGAACAGTATAGGACAATAAACAGACCAATGTATAGGGATGGCTGGGAAAGATGGCTTAGGTCGTTGTCTTTAATTTCGAAGGCCCAGACCAGAACCGTGATAAGAATAACCCTCATTCACGGGTATAATGATTCTTATGACCAATTGCCTGAAGCCGCTAGGCTTATAGAAATTGGCAACCCGGATTTCGTGGAAATAAAATCTTACATGCATGTTGGATCTTCAATGAGCAACCTTACAGAAAAACACATGCTTTCAATGGACGAGGTTAGGTCTTATTCTCAAGCCATGATCAAGGCTGCAAAATCTTATGAATATATGGATGAAATGGAACCTTCCAGAATTTCAGTTTTAAGAAATTCAGATAAAAACGTAAATAGATGGATAATACCCAATGGTTCATATACATTGTGAAAAGTGACGAATAATTTGCTAAAAATACTTTTTATAACCGGTAATAAAAACAAAGTTCAGGAAGCTTCAGAAGTGTTAGCAAAATATCCAATTATACTGGAACAGTCTAAAACTTTTAAACCGGAAATTCAGGATGATAATATTGAAAATATAGCACTTAATGCAGCGGTGCAAATTTCAAACAAAATTAACAGTTATTTTATTGTAGAGGATGACGGTTTATTCTTACATGACCTTGGAGGTTTTCCCGGGCCCTATAGTTCATACGTTTTAAGGACTCTGGGACTTACGGGCATGCTCAATTTATGCAATTTTTGCAATACAAGGAAGGCAGAGTTTAGGTCTGCACTGGCTCTTTACTTTAATGGCACAATAAAGGTCT
Organism: Nitrososphaeria archaeon; assembly: GCA_049965895.1. Taxonomy (GTDB): domain Archaea; phylum Thermoproteota; class Nitrososphaeria; order Conexivisphaerales; family UBA164; genus KM4347-05. The sequence continues at coordinate 19,252 of JBMFVR010000003.1, forward strand.
TTGGAGGATCGGTGTTAGGCGCAATTGCAACCTCCCCGCGTGGCAGCAAGGGATTCGGCTTTGATCCAATTTTTATTCCACATAATTTAGATAAGACTTTTGGAGAAATTGGATTAAAGGAAAAATCACAAATTTCCCACAGAGCCATTGCTTTCAAAACAATGGCCAATTATCTGGTTAATTATCATTCAGATCTGCTAGGCGTTAAATGATGTTATGGGTTTTTGTTTATTTTATTTAAACGGTCAGCATAAGGGGAACAATTACCCCTGCAATAACAAGAAATAATCCTGAAATGATTATCGTTGAGTTGAGCTTGTTGAAGTCTGCCTGCGCATTACCATCTGCATAAATGCTCTGAATTATTTTAACATAATAAAACGCCGATATTACGCTATTTATTATGGCTATAATAGTAAACCAGGGCAATGGTCCTATGTAAAATATGTTAAGTTTTGGGTTTGCAGCTGACATAAATATCATGAGCTTTCCCCAGAAGCCAAGCAGTGGCGGCAAACCCAGCAGATTTAATAGTGAAAGTGAAAACATGGCTGAGTTAACACCATATTTCTTGCCTGATCCTTTCAAAGATTCAACCTTTCTGTCTGAAAATCCCCTGACATATGTAAATGCGCCGGCTTTAGAAACTGAATAGGAAAAGAAATATATGAAAAGTCCTATTATTGCATAATAGTAGCTCACATGATAATATAATGAAGCCATTGCGGCAACCAACCCCATAAGCATGTAGCCTACATGGGATATACTGCTATATGCAAGCACGCGCTGTACATTGCTCTGCACAGTAGCCGCAACATTACCCCAAGTCATAGTAAGCAGGGAAATTATTGTACCTAAAATTATTGCAGTCTGAATTTCTGCCGGTGTCAGTTGGCCTACGACCATCAGCATTATTCTCAATGTAAGCGCCAACGGACCAAGTTTCATAATTGCGGATAATGCTGATACAGCCAATGGGTCGGAGCTTCCATAAACGTCGGGAAGCCACATATGAAATGGCACTGCGCCAACCTTGAACCCTATCGCCACAAGAAATAGAGAGAAGCCAAGCAGCGCAGCCACCAGTACTGTGCTATAGGAGAATACTAAAAGCACTGCTATTATCAAAAATTGAAATGAGAGGCCACCCATAAATGCGTACTTTAGGGCATTTGTAAGTGACCTCTTATCCTTTGGAATTGCTGCGACTCCATAGCTTGCAATGGAAAGCAATCCCCAAGAAGCAAGTATCACCAATGGGTTAATGGTTGAAGCCACAAGAATGGTTCCTAGTATTCCAATAAGGAGTAGTGAAGATGAAATGTTTGATTTGCTATCAAGTTTGGCATATGAAAGCATTATTATTGATCCTACAAAAAGTGAAGCCACTGCTACGACTATAGTCAAGTTATCAAAGATAAATTTCCCTGTGGGCTTACTGTAGGTAAATGCGCTGTAAATCCAGTACGCAGCCAATAGGGCGCTCACCGCAGAACCGGCATAAGCTGCATGTCTTTTAATCCGCAGTAGTGGCAGTAACAGTGCAGTTATAACTATCACTGCCATTGTAATGAAAAAAATATTATACAACCGATATCACCCCTATTGCTATTATCACTATTATCAAAAGTATGGCGCCTCCTATAAGCATGGCCGATATGTACTTCCCAATATTGCCTTTCTGAAGTTCCTTTAACCTAGCTCCCATCCCAGTTACCGCCTTTGGAATTATTTTATGGTAGAAGCCGTCAAATGCCCCCCATTCTACATACCTGTTTAACCACCCAGAAAACCAGTCAAAGCCGTTCACAAATATTCTATAGTAGATAGCATTAATATACCATCTATCATACAGGAAGTTCTGAAGTTTTATCAGCGCAGGTGATTTAATGCTAATTTCTCTTGACCTTGCATACATTATTGATGCAATGACTGTGCCCAGTACAGCTATAGATACTGATACAGCAGAAAGGCTCAAGTTAATGGAAATTTCAGGTATGGTGGTCACTGCACTCCATTTTACAATTGAACTGTATGTTAAAGCGTTATATATTATTTTGGATAAACCACCATTGGGGTAATACCAGAATACGCCAAATATCAGGCTGAGCAACCCTAAAAGAAGGTAGGGATAAAGCTCCAATGGATGTCCCTCCTTGACTTCTATCTCACCGTTAGCAGGCTTGTTGATAAAGACTAGCCTAAATGCCCTGAAAATATAGAAGGCTGTTAAAAATGCTCCTGCAAGACCAAGTGCGTAGGCTATTAAATTGCCAGAAGCCAGTGTAACGTCCAGTATCAAATCCTTATCCCAGAACCCAGAAAATGGCGGTATTCCAGAAAGGGACAGGGCTGCAAATAAAAAGGCTATCCCTGTATATTTCATTTTTTTCCATGCACCCCCCATGTCCTTGATGTATCTTGATGAAAATTCATGGATTAATACTCCTGCAGCCATGAACAGTGCAGCTTTAAATATTGCCTGGCTTATCAGATGAGACATTGCTGCAAATAAAGAAACCGTAGGCATGAAAAAGTAAGCTGCACCTACAGCCATGAACATATAACCCAGCTGTGATGATGTGGAATATGCTAGTATTAACTTTAATTCATTGGAAGTTATTGCCATTGATGCCATCATAAATGCAGTTAGAGCGCCTATTACCATTATATAAGTGAAAAAGGAAGCCAGCGGAATGTACATTCCCATAGTGTATGCAGCAACTAGTATTATGGGCACAAAGCGCAACAGAAAGTAAACCCCAGCATTTACCATTGTGGCTGCATGGATCAGTGCACTTATGCTTGTTGGACCAGTCATTGCTGTAACCAGCCATTCGTGGAACGGAAACTGAGCGGATTTTCCAAATGCCCCAAGTGTGAATGCGAACAGGAATGGCCAAAGCAGCCCACGGCTGTTCAGCGTTGCAAGTATGGTAGGCATTGAATGAAGTATGCCTAGAATGCTAAGGGTCCCAGAAGCGTAATAAAGCATTCCTATTCCAGCTATGAATCCAACATCGGCAAGTGAAGTAAATACCATTGCCCTTACACCGGCTTGGCTTGGAGTGCTCCACATGCTAATACCAATGGCCTTTCTGCCCGCATCTCCTACCCACCTTTCCTTTTCATCGGTGTACCAATGGCCTATCAGAGCGTAGGAAGCCAAAGTTGTTCCCTCCCAGCCTACTAGCATCACTATCAAATTGCTTGCAAAGATCAACATCATCATTGACCCTACAAAAAAGGTGAAGAAGAACCAGTACCTGGTCCAACCCCAGTCGTTTTCCATATATTTATAGCTGTAAATTGATATCAGCAACGAAACAAGCGCAACCGTGGAACCCATCACGACAGACAACCCATCAACTAGAATACCCATTGATACATTATCACCAAGGAAATTAAACCAAGCCACAGACACAAGATATGGCATGCCTTTAAACCAAGCAGATAATATTGAAAGTATCAATGAAATGGATATTGAGGATATTGACAGCAACGGCGCCAATTTCTTTGAAGTTAGCCCCAGTGCTGCGGCTATCATGGGGGCCCCCCATATCAAATATAACAAATAACTTAACATTTTACATAATCACCCCAAAATAATTAAACGTCAACGATGCGCTCTGCTTTAAAAATTCTGATATGGGCCCTATTATTGCGCCCGGGAACATAAATGTAAGAATTGCTATAAAGGCTATTATGGACATTGGAACTAGCATGTACATGCCACCCTCCTTTGCCTTTATATTTGATGCGCCAAAGAATATCTTCTTCATGGCAACAAATGAATAGGCCGGCGTCAATCCAAAGCCTATTAAAACGAACACCAGAACAATGATGCCTGCGTAGCCTAGTTTTACAAGCTCAGCACCAACCGCTATAAGCACAAACAGCTTGCTGAAAAATCCAAATGTTGGAGGTAGGCCAGATATATCCATGAATCCTAAAAGGGCAAATGTAGATGTGTACGGCATCGATTTAGCCAAACCGCCCATTTTGTTTATATCTCTCAGGTTATCATTCTCAGCTATAAGAACACCTGATGAGGAGAAGAGTATCGACTTGCCTACTGCGTGGGAAAAGAATATCATTAATGCCCCCAATATTCCCAAGGGGGAAAGCGTAGCAATCCCCATGAGCATATAACCCATTTGAGCTATGCTTGAATAAGCTAAAAGTCGCTTAAAATCGGTCTCCTTTAATGCCATGAGCCCTCCATAAATTATGGTTATCAGCGAAAGTGCCAGAAGTGCCCACTGAACGTTTTCAAGGTACGGCAGAAAAATAAAATAAAGAATCCTTATTATCGCGTAGCCACCTATTCCTATCATTGCAGGGGAAAGAAGGGCTGAAACCGGAGTTGGCGCTTCTGCGTGTGCATAAGGTAGCCACATATGCACTCCAAATACCGCCATTTTTATCAGTAACCCAAACACTATCAAAAACACTACAATGCCTGTAAGGGAACCTAGCAAAGATATGTCCGTAGGAATTGGGTAGAAGTTGAATGTCCCAAGAACCATTCCATATATGAAGGAGCCCAGCAAGAACATGAATCCCCCGAGGTGCGTCCAAATTAGGTAAATGATGGATATTCTTGACCTGTTGCCATAACCATAGAATGCAATAAGGAGAAATGACGATATTAGTGCAATTTCCAGAAATATATAAAACAGAATAAAATTGTTTGATTGAACTATTCCCATCATTGCGGCAGAAAAGAACACATAAAGAAAGTAGTATATGCCCCATTCGTTTTCTTTTCCCATTTCATGCATTCTCACCTTCATATATGGATATGAATACACGGATATCACCGACGTGACCAGCCCTATTCCGGCAATCAGGGGCCAGTTAAGGCCATCAATGATTATATCAAAGGTTCCAAGCCCGCCAATGGAAACGAGCTGGTAAACGTAATCCTTGTAGATGAATAAAATGATTGTATCAACTGCCGTAACAACGATAAGTGACGCTGCAATTAAATAGGCTCCAACTAATGGTTTGATTTTCCTATTTGCTAGCAATACCAAAACTCCCACTACAAAGGGAATTGCGAGGACATAAAGGGCTATTTCATTTATCATTCTTCTTCACCTTCAATTTCACTTTGATCAAGCTCCTTGAGCATCCCTGTTTTGAATAGATAAATTAATATGCTAAGAATTATAGATATTTCACCTATTGCCAGCCCGATTGCAAGGAAAACCAGAGATCCAGCAAGCAATGGTTTGTAAAGCATCCATGATATATAGAGAACTATAAGTATAACACCGTTAAATGATACTTCCAAAGAAAGAAGCATTTTTACGAGGTTTTTATTATAAATTAACCCCGCTATTCCCATTTCAAGCACAAATATTCCAGCTACAAATATTGCAAGCATGCCTATCATTTTTCATCGCCCACGGCAATCGATATTGAAGCAATCAGCGCAAATGAAAGCACTGTGAGTAAAATTATGACTGAAATCTCTCCATGTGAAGCTATATATGATACAAGTTCCTGCACGCTGATATATCCAACAGAAATTGGCACTATTCCTATTGAGATTGCAATAGCTATTAAAAAAGCTATTATAAACAGTGCAAGAGCCAGCTCACTCCTTATGTTTACCCTAGATACTGATGGCTGTTTGAGCATACTCACAGCTATTATAATGAAAAGGACGCCAGAACCTACATAGATTATTATCTGTATAAATGCCAAAAGCGGGTATCCTATTATATAAAATATTGCAGCATTTGTTAAACCCAGAAACGCCAAAAATACAGCTGAATAAACAAGTGATTTATAAAATACTGTAATTGCAGCAAACACAATCGCCATAACCGCCATTATTATCAGCGCTATGTCAAGGAGCGGGCTCATATTTTATTCCCCTCTTAAGATCTGGTTTTGAAATAACCTTTTTTGAATCCTTATATGGCTCTTCAGGAAGTTTGAGATATTTTTCATATGTAGGCCTATAATCCACATCATCATAAAATGAAAGGTCATGCACTGGTGAAGATATAAATGCGTCCACAGGACAAATATCAAAACAGAAATAACAGAAAATGCATCTGCCCCAGTTAACTACCGGCCTCTTTGTCTTTTTAGCTGGTTTGGTTCCTGTGCTGTTTTCCTGATCGGCTGGCACAGTATTTCCTGTTGATGAAACAACTCTTGGAACCATTGTTATGGCTTCAGGGGGGCACACCATTTCGCACATACTGCACCCTATACATTTTTTGTCGTCGACTGTAAAGAAGCCCCTATAGTTTGGCTGCAATTTGATTGTTTCCGCTGGATAATCCAGAGTCATACGGTTCGGCTCAACGAGGTATCTGAACCCAGTGGCGAGCGCTTTTGTGTGACCCTCTATAACTCCCCTTGTCTTTCTTTTTTTATCATTCAAATTACAATTGCCTCCAAAATTGATATAAGCACGGCGATTATTGAAAGGTATATGATTTTATCCCACCCTGATCTTACCGCCTGATCTAGCCTGTACCTAGGATAAACCGACCTGAGAAAAACAAGTATCACCATAACAATGAAAGCTTTTATTATTACAGCAATACCCGGAAGAAAAAGGCCACCAACCAATCCAACAGAGTGGGATGAAATCGGCCACCAACCACCTAGAAACAAGAGTGAAAATATGAGGCTTATAACGTACAGTTCCACATACGGTGTAGCCATTCCTATTCCAAAGAACAGAGCACTGTATTCAGTAAAAAGCCCCATTACCAGCTCACTGTCAGCCTCTGTAATATCAAATGGAAACCTACCAGTTGATCTGATGGCTACAATTATAAAAACTAGAGCGGCTATGGGATTGAGAATAATGCCCGGCAGAGAATGATCTTCCTGAAATGCTACAGCCGGTAGGTAATTCAGTGTTTTATATATTATTATCATGGCCGCCACAGATAGCAATAAAGGAATTTCATATGATATTAGAAGAAATGCTTCCCTCAATGAACCTATAAATGAAAACTTGTTATCGCTGGACCAACCTACAATTATGGCATAAATTGGGGTAATTGTTATCAATGCAAGCGAAAAAAGAATGGTCAGTGCACTTGGAAAAAGCGAAGTATAGTAAGGCCCTACAGGAACAAATATCAGCGGCAACAGCGCAAAGGAAAACATAAGCCCTGGAGCCATTAAGAATGCCAGACTGTCGCTCCCATTTGGAAGTATGAATTCTTGAAAACTGAATCTCATTAAGTCGGCTATCGATTGCAAGGCTCCGCCTATTTTCTTTGAGACCCATAGCGGTCCGAACCTCATCTGTACCTTAGCAGCTATCTTTCTCTCCAGATAAATGAGAAATATGACTATTACCATAATTACAACAAGTCCAGGAAACACTATGACGTATAGAAGGTCCTCAATCAGCCATATAATCAAAGGTAAAAGGGCCATCTATCTATCAGCCTCTGGTGGAAAGTAATCAATGCTACCATAAATTGTTGGCAGATCTGCAAGCCTATGCCCAACTGCCACCTTTGTAAAGAATGGAAGATTTCTGAATGATGGGGTAACCCATCTAAACCTGTAGGGGTATTTGTTACCATCTGTGTTAAGATAGAAGAATATTTCGCCCCTACCAGCTTCCACTCTTGCCGTTGATTCACCCGAAGGCGGTCTCATATGTAAAAAGAATGCGGGAAACATCACCCTTTGGTTCTGTTCGTAGACCTTTTTCATTACAGGATTTAACTGCGAGTATATTCCATCGGCTATAATTTTTCCATCAGGTATATCCTTTAATATCTGCCTTATGATTCTGATGCTCTGCTTTATCTCCTCTATTCTTATTAACAGCCTATCATAAGAATCTCCGTTTTCCATTTTGGGAATTTCAAAATCCAGCTGGGAGTATGCCGCATAAGGAGAATCCTTCCTGTTATCAAAATCAACCCCAGAGGCCCTCAGATTAGGCCCAACAATTCCAAGCTTTATTGCCTCCAAGCTGCTTACAGCCCCTACATTTATGGTCCTCGCTTCAACTACAGGATTTTTGGCCCATATATCATTGTAATCATTTAATCTTTTTTCCATGTACTGAAGTGTAGATTCAGCCTTTTCCTTAAATCCCTTTGGCATTTCCCACCTAACCCCTCCTGGAACAATATAGGAATTTGTTATTCTGGCACCAGTCAGAGCCTCCATGAGGTCTATAAATGGCTCCCTATCACCAAAAGCCCACATATATACGGTTGATGAACCGAGAAATATGCCAAAAATTCCTATACCATAAAGGTGGCTGGTTATCCTGTTGATTTCTGCTGCCAAACTCCTAAGATACTGGGCTCGGGGCGGTGGTTCTATATCAAGTATCTTTTCTAGCGCGAGAATGTATGATAGATTGGCGTGCACAGTATCAGGAAGCATTATTCTCTCCACTATTGGTATGGCCTTTATAAATTCCCTTCTTTCACTCAACCATTCGCTAGTTCTATGAACAAAACCTATGTCAGGATCCACGCGTGTAATGATGTCCCCGTCCAGTGTCACCTTAATTCTCATGTGTCCTGATCCTGGGTGGGAAGGGCCTATCTGAAGCTCTATTTGCCTTTCGCCAGATAGCTCCAGATTTGCAACATCTTCTACGTTAAAAACCTCTTCATTCAATTTTAATATCACTCTTGTTGAAGGTAAAATCCTTCCTCATGGGCCACTTACCATAAAAGTCATCGGACAGCAGGATGGGCCTTAAATCAGGATGCCCTTGGAAATCAATGCCAAACATTTCATGAGCCTCCCTTTCATGAAAGAAGGCACTTTCCCATATATTAACCAGTGAAGGTACACTCACCACGGGAGCCCTAAATTTTTTTGATACTGTTGCATCAATTTGATTGTTCAGCTCCATGTCTACCCTTAGCTGGATCACTTTCCCCCTAAGTTCGTTTTTGCCGTAACTTGACAGATGCCATATCACTGCAATTTTTCCCTTAAGGTCAATTCCTGTAACAGAAACACAATGGTCAAATCCAATAACATTTAGCCTTTCGGCAACAGTTTTCAAAGATTGTACATCATGTACCAATATTTCAACAATTCCCCTCTTTTCATCTTCTCTGACCTGTGATTCCTTGATTATATCCGGGTCATTTATCAGCATCTGGGCTTTTCACCTCTGTCTGGATTAAATCTGCGCGCTCTTTGCGTATTTTTTCCTGCAGCATCAGCACTGCCCTTGCTAGCGCCTCTGGCCTTGGAGGACACCCAGGAACGTAAACATCTACTGGCAGGTAATCCCTAGCTACAATAGTGTTATAACTGTTGAAAAATATACCGCCATCCATTGCGCATGCACCCATGGCAATTACCCATTTTGGAGCTGGCATCTGTTCCCACACCCTCTTTACTATCCTTGCCATTTTAATTGTGGTAGTACCCTCTACTACAATTAGGTTTGTCTGTCTGGGTCCGCCAAAAGGCAGAAATCCTATCCTTTCAAGGTCAAACCTGGGCGAGGCAGCGGCAGCAAATTCGGCCCCACAGCAAGATGTCATTAAGTGTACAGGCCATAAGGAATAATTTATTCCCCAGCTCAATGTCTTGTTCATCATATCATTTTTCTTTAAATATTGTAGCGCCTTTTTGGCTACGTCCTCCAGATTTCCAAATAATACTAGTCCCTGCGCATCATCCATTTCTTTATCTCCCTCGCAGTTCTGGACGAAAAGAAAAGAGCCGGTAAAAATATAACAGATCCAATTATAAAAATTTCATAAGAAATAAAATTAAAAAGTGTAAGAAAAGCAAACAAAATAACAAATGCTGGTTCGGCCGCCATAAATATCAAAGCATAAGGATAGTATTGCATCAAAAACATGCCCCTTCCCCTACCCTCCTGATCGTTACCACTCTCAAAGCGCTTTCTTTTTTCTGGATAGTCTGCCCGCTGCAGAGCGGCGCCTATAATATAAGATAATATCGGGATCATTAGGCCGATAATAAGCACGACCGCAATGTCAATATATACGCCGGCCCACCCTGTCAATTCTGACTATCATTCCAAACATGCATTATTAAGCTTTGTTTTTAAAAAATTATATATTTTGACGAACTAAAATAATATTTCTATAAAAAAATTGCCGATTAAAATATAATAATTTGAGTATCATCTTTCAAATTTTAATTGTCTAGTCTTCAGTAATTATACTATTAATATAACCTATTTCGTCTAAATATTCATGATAATCATTAACTGGTGTCTCGAGTATTAAGGGTAGTTTATTTAATGAGGAATTAGACAGAATTGTTTTGAACCCTTTACTTCCTATATAACCACGACCTATTCTTTCATGCCTGTCTAGGCCACTCCCGAGTTTTGACTTGGAATCATTCAAGTGGACCAGCTTGACTTGATTCAGGCCTATGTATTTATCTATCTCCCCAATTGTGGACTGCAGCCCCCTGTCACTTGATATATCATAACCTGCCGCATAGGCATGACAGGTATCAAAACATATTCCTGCTCTTTTGTCATTTATCAAATCAAGTATTTCGCCTAAGTCTTTAAACCGAGAACCCACGCTGTTTGTCTGTCCTGCCATATTTTCAAGCAAAACATTACATTCGCATGTTATTTCATCAAGTGCCCTTTGTATGGCACTGGCAACCCTGAGTTTGCCAAAATCTATGCCTCTCCCCAGATGGCTACCCACGTGCAATACTACATGGTTTAATTCTAATAGATGCGCCCTTCTTAACTCTTCTTTAAGTGATTCTATGGATTTTTTATATACTTCGTCATTTGGTGAAGCAAAATTTGTCAAATAAGGCATATGCGAATTTACTGAAATGAATTTATCGTCCTTCATACTTTTAAATTGAATTATCTCTTTACTGCTTAATGCTGAATATACCCAACCGCGAGGTGATCTGGTGAATATCTGAAAGGCTGACAACCCAAGTTCCTCCGATCTTGTTATTGCAGTCTCTAGCCCACCGGTAATTGGTATATGTGCGCCCAAAACTAATTTCATTTAAGTAGACACTATAATGCTTAAGTAAATAAATTTTATAATTACATTGAGGATTGCGGGATACTTGTTAATGCCGGTGTATTGATCCTGCCCATTTTTTATGCGCTCCTCTGATAACCTAATGCTGCAATAAAAAGGATTCACTAAAGGCGGTTCAGTTAGTGGTTAACTAGATTAATCCTCACGGCAAGTAGTTTCCTGCTAGCTACATCGATAGACAACTGGCTGTGACCCATACCATTATCCGCAAGGGTCACATTTATCGCCTTTCTCGATGAGAACAAACCTTCTCATCCTTATAAATGTCCCGAAAATGGAGCATCTGTTTTGTTCGTTAAATCAATGCCATATTCTTCTGTCGTCTGTTCATTTTTAATAGTTTCAGGAGTTAGCTACTTATAAGTTTATTGGTAAACCAGACTGTGGGACACTATTATGACATATTTACTTTATAAAAACTGTAACGAATTCCGCCATTGCTTTATATATAAAG
>JBMFVR010000004.1:0-29219 GCA_049965895.1 Nitrososphaeria archaeon
ATTAAGGGGGGATACCCCTGGGCCATAACTTCCTTATGGCCTTTTGCATCACTGTCTATTCCAGAGTTCAAGTCTCTGTCTATTACAAACCCACAGTAATTGCAGACATATATCCTCTGACTGAGAGGGATTTTGTTCAAATTGTGGCAATTGGAACATTCCTGTGTTGATGCATAGTACCTGCCAATTTCGTAGGTGTTTTTGTGCCTATTTAGCATGGTTTTCAGTTTAGCTATTCCAGTGTTCTGCACCTTCCTGCCAAAACGTTTTGACCACGAATGCACGCTGTCGTTCTGGAAGCTGACTAGTAAGAATGTATTGACAAGGTATGACCCAATCTTGTTCACAATATCAATCTTCTCGTTTGCAAGGTGTTCATATTCCTTCTGGATTCTTGCCAGAAGCACCCTGTACCTTTTTGACCCCTTTTTCTTTCTGCTTTCTGCAATTCTCACATTTTTGCTCAGTGATAACATTAAATGATTTATGAGAAAATAATCTTAAAAGCGTAACTGTGATCCGCTAAAAGCAATGGCTTTATAATTCAGTAAATCTTAATTCTATGCACTAATAAGGGTAGTACGGATGGGTAAAAGAAAGGTGCTCAGCGAATCTGAGCTTAAAGATCTGGTTCTTCCTGAAAAGGGAGAACTTCTAGGGGTTGTAGAAAAGCTTCTGGGTAGTGATCATGCTCTAATAAGGTGCACTGACGATAAGGTAAGATTGGGAAGAATAAGAGGCAAATTGAAAAGAAGGATATGGATTAGAGAAGGGGATGTGGTGCTAGTTACACCGTGGGAATTTGACGACGGCAAAAGTGATATTGTATGGAGGTATACAGTAGCACAAGTAGACTGGCTTAAGCAAAATAACTATCTGGCTACAGGCTTTGCATGAATCTTAATGAAAAGTTAATTGCATTGGTTGATATGGATTATTTTTTCGCTCAGTGCGAGGAATTGAGAAACTCAAACTTAAAAGGAAAGCCTGTTGCTGTTTGTATGTTAACTGCCCCAGAGAGGGGCGCAATATCTTCCGCAAACTATATGGCTAGAAAACTGGGGGCCAAGGTTGGAATGCCAGTAAGCACTGCAAAGCGCCAAGTAAATGATCTTGTTATACTGCCAGTTGATATGCCATATTATGCCACGATAAGCTCAAAAATTATGAGCGCTTTGGTAAAGCAGTTTAAAAGGGTAGAAGTGGCTAGTATAGATGAAGCATATGTTGAAATTACTGCCGTCAACTATGATGGAGCGGTTAAAATGGGAAACGAGATAAAGGAGGCTGTTTTTAATGCATCGGGGATCACGTGCACCGTAGGCATTGGGCAGAATAAGCTGATAGCAAAAATGGCTTGTGACTCTTCAAAACCAAATGGTTTAAAGGTCATAATGCCTGAACAATCCACTGAATTTATTGAGAAATCCAAGTTAAATGAAATCCCATATATAGGACATAAAACTGCTGAAAGGTTGAGCATAATGGGATGCAATACCGTAATCGACGCAAAAAAGTTATCGTATGAACAATTAGTACATGAATTCGGGCAAAAAAAGGGTATTTTCATTTACAATGCGTTAAGGGGGATTGATGAACGCCCCCTTCAAATCAACCGCATAAGAAAGGAATATGAAAAATTTGCAACGCTTGGTCAAAGGGATCCATATGAACTGGTGGACGAAATTGCCTCTTCTTTGTTTTTAAGGTTAAAAGGAACAAAATTTCAGGAGATTGGAATTATAATAATCTATGATGATATGTCGGTTAAGACAAAGGCTAGGACATTAAAGTTCTATGCCAATGACATGGACACAATTAAAATTGAAGGCAAACAACTTTTGAAGGAAATTTTGGCGCTCGACGACAGAAAAATACGTCGCATTGGATTGAAAGTCTCCAAATTAAAGCAAACAAACTATCTGTCTCTGTCTGATTATATGGAGTGAACTTCGCCCAACTAAAGCCGAGTGCGTCATCGATAAGGCCGCATGTGGAATGTTCTTCATCACGGTAGTGACGATCTCATCTCAACGCACATTGATGAGTATCTTAGGGTCATAGCATCCCTATGGTCTTTAGCATTGCCATGAATTACTGAATCCCTGTCGATTATCAATCCACAGGTATAGGTTCTTCAACACCTTAACTATAAATTATTATACCTGAGCTTGCTTTGTCTCTTTGCAATTGACTTATTTTTTGTTGATTGCATGAGAACAAAAAGGATAACGATGATCCATCATTAAAAGCAATGGCTTTATAATAAATTAAAAATCATGTTGCTGTTTATTTTTTGGTTGCAAGCTCCTGCAAATAGGATTCATAAACCTGTTTAACTTTGTCTGCTGAAGGTCCGCTTCCCTCTACTACCCCTGTCTTAGTAACTTTGATTTTATCCATTATTATTATGGCTTCTATATCTTCACGAAGTTTTACCAAGCCAGGAAATACCTTGTTTAACCTGTCCGCTAAAGCCCTTAAATCGAATGGCTCTTCCAACAATATTATTTTCCTGACTTCCTTTGAACTGTAAACTATTTTTTTTACGCCATCTTCCAGTTTTATTTCCAAGATAATGTTAAGGTTTGAATCTGCGGCCAGAAATGTTCCAGATTCTTCTCCAGATTCAGTAACAACCTTTACCTTTTTACCAATCATTGAAAACAACTCTTCATTAAATTTTTTTTCAAACATGGACGACAATTTGACCTATTCATAAAGTGGATGGTATTTAAGCGTTTAATTTTTTACGGAATAGCGGGGGGTGGATTTGAACCACCGGTCTCCGGGTTATGAGCCCGGCGGGGTAGGCCTGGCTCCCCCACCCCGCTTTATCGATTACCACGAATTACTCCCTAGCAGGTATATAATACTTTCTAAAATGCCATTTTTGCCTGTATGCTCTTTTACCGTCAAAAATAAATTTTGTCTCATTATATTTTATAAATACTTTTAAATAGGTTTATATGGTTTAAAAAGTGAGTAAAGTTGCCTGATAGCACAATAAAATATATGATAAAAATGAAACTCAGCATAGAAGGAATTGTAGAAAAAGCCGACATAATTGGTGCAATATTTGGACAGACTGAGGGTTTGTTTGGGGCTGAATTAAATCTAAATGAACTTCAAAAAAATTGGAAAATAGGCAGAATTGAAATAAATATGCAGGCCAAGAATGACATGGTTACAGGTGAGATCATAATACCTTCTTCAACTGATATTGTCACTACTGCTTTAATAGCTGCCATGGTGGAAAGCGTTGAAAAAGTAGGACCATGCGATGCCAAAATTCAGCTTTTGGAGATTCAGGATATAAGGGAAGCAAAAAGGAAACAGATAGCTGAAAGGGCAAAGGAAATATTGAAGGATTGGTATGTGCGTTCTTCAAGTGAAGGGGAAAAGATCCAAAATGAAATTTACGAGGTATTGAGGCCAGTGAAGGTCCTTGAATACGGGCAGGATAAATTGCCCGCTGGACCTGGGGCTGAAAAATCTGATGATATAATACTTGTTGAAGGCAGAGCCGATGTAATCAATCTACAGCGTGCAGGGTATGACAATACGATAGCCCTCAATGGAGTGAAGGTGCCAGCAACAATAATTCAGCTCAAGGGCAAGAAAAAGATGATTGCATTTTTGGATGGAGACCGGGGTGGTGATCTGATACAAAAAGAACTTGAACAAATGCTGGGAAAAATGCCTATTTACAGAGCGCCGCAGGGACGGGAAGTGGAAGAACTAACCCCAGAAGAAATAAGGTCAATTTTAGAAAAACAGCCCGTAGCGGAAAAACCCCAACGCGTGGAAGTGCATATTGATGAACAGCTGCTTTCTAAGGTAAAGGAATTATACCCTACATTAAAGGATACACTTGAATCAGTTATAATGGACAAGGGATTCAATCAAATTGCCAGGCTTCCAGTAAGCGAACTTGTTCAGAACTTAGAGAAACTAAAGGAGGGGAAGCATATAATACTTGATGGCATAGCTACGCAGAGGCTCATCAACACAGCCAAGGATGCTGGCTACGAAACTATAATTGCATTTAAAGTGCCTGAGAATATCTCAATCCCTGAAAACATTTCAATCTATACGTTTTCTCAGCTGGATCTTTCATAGGTCTCCTATCATATTAGCTTCAATTACAGTATTTTTTTTAATATGGCCTGATTTTATTATTGAAAATGCATTTGCTTTAAATGGTACACTTCTGCTAGTGCTGTATGAAAATACGGGAGATGCGATGATCTCGTTTTTAAGCTCATACACCTTCAACCATACAACGTTGTAAAAATCTGATGGTGTATCAAAATATACATCCCTGTCAATTACTGCCCTTATGGTGTTCATATTAACGCTGAAACCTATTGCCTGAGCCACTGCGCTACCTATTAACACAGTTTCTATTATGGATGCCTGTATATTACCCGAAGTTACAATTATTGGTTTTTCATTTAAAACATACAAACCGCCAGTTCTTCCTGGTTTCAGCTTTAAGCCATGAAATACCTGTTCTGCGCCGTTCAAGGTAAGCGCTTCATTTACGAGATCCTTTTCACTGATGCTAGATCCACCTGAAGTTATCAGTAAATCAAAATTATCTATCTGGCCTTTTATCTGCTCAAATATTTCATTTTCATCATCCCTCAATATGCCTAAATCATGTGCCACCAATCCCATTTTTTTCAAAATGTAAGATAAAAATATTGGGTTTGAATTGTGAACTTTTTGCTTATCAACAATATTGTTTGTTAACTCATTTCCTATAGAAAAAATTCCTACCTTTGCCTGCGGCTTCACACTTACAGTGTTTACTTTAATATAGTTTAGAAAAAATGCGAGCCCCGCTTCAAACTTTTCTCCCTTTTTAGCGATAATTTCATTTGATTTACAATCAAAGCCAGCAGGCATTATATTATTATTTTTATTTTCAGGCACCATTGTTAATCTAATTTTGTTTCCATTTTTTATAATGTGCTCTTTAGGAACCACGAATTTAATATCAGGCGGTAAATAAGCACCAGTAAGAACCTCTATGGATTGACCTTCTTCTATTTTTCCGGTAAATGCACTTCCGGGTCCTACCTTTGCTATAACTGTTAATTCGTCTTGTATATTATTAAATGCAAATCCGTCAACCATGCTGACTGGCAATGGTGGCACATCGCTTTCGCAGATTATATCAGATGCCAATATTTTATCCATGGCTTCATTTACATTTAAATTAACCGGATTTCTTTTAGTATTAAACCTACTTTTTATTCGTTCTAAGGCTTCATCAAAAGATATTCTATTAAGTGTTTTTGACATGATTTACCATCTATGCCGCGCTATATATTATGGTTCAAAATAATTGTTTCCCTTAAATTTTTTGAATGTAGGCGTTTACACTTTAAAAGACCCACTGACCTTATAAAGGATTAGTTCTGATTAAATTTAAATGGGAAAGAGCGGTAGAAATTTTCTGGTTAGAGGAATAATAAAACTTCTTATTTTAGATTCTATATATGAAAGTGAAAAACATGGATATGAGATAATTAAAAATATTGGGGAAAAATTTTTTGGTATCTATGAACCAAGCCCTGGTATAGTCTATCCAACACTGCAGCTTTTAGTGGACGAGGGGTTAATAAGAGAAAAAAATTTAGATGGCAAGAAGGTTTATTTTATCACCGAAAATGGTAAAAAAATAAGAGATCAAAGTATGGAAATTATAAATTCGTTTTTGCATAAAAAAATGTCACCAAATGAAAGAATAAAAATCTTGAGGATACTAGAGATCATAAGACGGACGGTATATAATCAGCTGCCTTTTCTCAGCAGTGAACAACTCACAGATATTTACAAAACGCTCGAAGAAACCAATGATAGGATAAATGATTTAATCCTGACGGTTAATAATGAAAAGAAATGATTGCACAATTGACTCATTGATGAATTAAAGGACAGGGATATTAATGTCTTTAATTTCATGACAGTTTGATCATTTAACATTAATAGATTTCTAAACCAATTTACGAATTTGCATGGCTCCAGATTTATCGATTATTTCAAGCGCCGCATACAAAGCTCCCCTTTCTGCGTCCTTTGGGCTGTTCCCCCAAGTAATAATTATAACATCATTTTCATTCGCGTTAATATGACCTTTTATTGGTTCCACTATTTCTGGATGATCTTCCGTTAAATTGGTTAAGGCGGGGAACCAGAAACTACCGTTATTATACGTTATGATCAGTGCCCCAAGCGCTCCCATCCTAATTGCTGCATCCCTTTCTTCAATTCCCATTTTTATATATTTAGATGAATTTTTAACTAAAACCGCCTTTGAATTTTTAAAACCCTCTATTTTAAAATCAAAAAAAGGTACAATATATTCGGAAATTTTTAATATAAAATTTTTCCCGTTTTCTGTCAACGAATTTCCAAGCCTGTCCTCTTTTATTAGATCACTGTTTTTTAGATTGGTAATGATGTTCCGGGCATAGCCCTCGCCAATATCAAGCAGTTTTGAGAGCATTTTTCTGCCAACAGCAGTTTTGTCATTAAGCAAGTAAAGGGCACGCACTTTGTCTATTGTGTTGGTTATTTTTTTTAGCTGTTCAGCACTCAACTTTAATATTTATTTAATGAAGTTTTAATATAAACTTTTTTAGTTTATGATCAGTGTACACCATAATACAAAGTTATGGTACATTAAGCGCCATTTGCAATCAAAAATTTTCAAAATTGTTTTTATTTGACATCTTATTTATAATTATTGTTGAGCACGATAGATAAAAGACTGGAGTCAACGCTTCGCAGTTTCGGATTTTCTTCCTACGATATTAAGGTTTATCTGCTGGTGGCCGAAAGCGGATATGCAACTGCATATGATATAAATAAAAAGTCTGGCGTTCCATATCCTAAAGTATATGAATCGCTTAAGAAATTAATTTCAAGAGGCTGGGTAAAGATAGAAAAGGGCAGGCCGAACAAATATTTTCCCTCTGATCCTGACGAAGTCTTAAACCATGAGAGGGACAACCTAAATGAACAATTTAACTTACTCAAATCCTCTTTTGAAGAAAACATCAGACCAATGTATGAAAAAAGGGGTATAAAGGAGAAATCTGACATTCTACTTGTTCGTGGGTCTAAAAACGTGCTTTCTGGCATTTTAAGCGTAATTAAACCCACAAAAATTGACCTTAAAATTGCATTGCCTTTTATACCTGACAATATTAGTGAATTTGAACCAATTACAAATTTGATAAATAAACTCGATGGGGTCGAAGTAAAGGTTCTTACTAATAAAGAAAGCTATGGCATAATTAAGAGATTCATGACGGGTGTAGAAATAAGAGTTAGAGACACCATGTTTGGCGGCGGAATCATTTCTGATTCAAAAATGGTAGCCCTTATTTTTAGTGATGAAGACAAGAGGAGCAATTCAATGGCAATAGTTTCTGATCATCCTTATTTGGCATTAATTGCAGATAGTTATTTTGAATATCTATGGAGCAATTCTAATTTTAAAGAACCTTGATTTATGAAAATTAAAATCATAATGCTTGCTTAAAGTTGATATCAAGAAAGTATGTTGAACCGATTATTCAGAAAACATTTTATATTGCACAATAATAAAGCAGTTGTGGTACTTTCATACATCGAATTGCTTGGCAGAATAAAAGATCAAATGCGCAAAGATGCCACTGTAGTTACTCAAAGGCTAAACGTGCCTCAACCTGATGCAAATATAGTTGGTAACAGAACAGTATGGAAGAACTTCAGTGCAATAGCAGCCGCACTAAGACGGGATCCAAGGCAAATGATGATAGTAATTGCCAAAGAGCTTGGTGCTGCCATGACCATTGAAAATGACGGAAGGGCAATAATATTTGGAAAAAAGGATAATACGTCAATTAAAAACGTTTTAAACTATTATATCAAGATGTACGTAACTTGCCCCGTGTGTGGGAGCCCTGATACAAAGCTAATAAAGGAAAAGAAGATACTGTTTCTTGTTTGTGAAGCATGCGGTGCAAGGACGCCAGTAGTTTGAGCGCCAAGTTCATTATAAGCATCAAGTCAAAAGGTGAGATTAGCATTCTGAATATATGCGATAAGGATGTTCTTGGCAAGGTACTGAAGGATGGATCTCTTGAAATCTATGTTGACCCAAAGTATTTTGGGGGAATGGAAGCAGGCCCTGAAGATATAATATGGCTCTTAAAAAAGCATTCGATAATAAATCTGGTAGGTAACGATAGCGTTGATCTTGCAATCAAAGCCGGCTTTGGAAACAGATTGGCCGTTAGAAAAATTCAGGGTGTGGACTTCCTAATGGTTTATAAATTTGTGGATAAATATAATACTCAATGAAAATGGCAAGGGTGCTGGGCATTGCAGAGTCATTTTCGTTAGAACCAGCACTGAGCTATTTAGCTGGCGTAGTTATGAAAAGAGATCTTACAATTGATGGTGTTTCTGTAACTAATATCACAGTAAGGGGTTCTGATGCCAGTAGTTCCATCGTTAATATGTACAGAAAAATGAAAAGAAATGACATTTCGGCCATTATCGTCTACGGCTGTATACTTAGCATGTATAATATTGTTGAAGGTGATGCAATCAGCGCACAGACTGGATTGCCAGTAATATGCATGGCATCCAAAGAAGGAAAGAACCTTGAGCAAACATTGATGTCTCATGGTAATGATCATAAGGTTGAGTCTTACAAGTCACTAGGCAAACAAACAAGCATAAAATTAAAGACCGGTTTTACATCATGGGTCAGGGCATTCGGGTTGAGCATAGAAGAAGCTACAAATATAATTAATACATATGTTATGTTCGGCAGGGTTCCCGAACCGGTTAGGGTAGCAAGATTGATTTCGACGGCTTGTCTAAGGAACGCCCTTAAACAGATAAGAATTTAAATTAAAATATAAAATAATATGCGTGAAAACTATTCCTATCAACAAACCCCTGGTTGACAAAGAGGAAAAGGAACTTGTAGATAGAGTAATTTTAGAGGGATACTTTGATGATCAGTCGTTCGATGGGGGAAAATATGTCAAAATGTTTGAAAGTGAGCTTGAGAGTTTTGTTGGAGCCAAGCATGCGATTGTTGTCAACTCGGGAACAAGCGCCATTATAGCCGCTCTGCTGGCTGCTGGAATAGAGCATGGTGATGAAGTGATTGTACCATCACTAACATTTATTGCAACAGCAAATGCCGTAAGGGCTGTTGGGGCCAAGCCGATATTTGCAGATATTGATGAATACTATAACCTTGACCCTACGGAAGTCAAGAAAAAATTGAACAAGAGGGTCAAGGCCATTATCCCGGTTCACCTTTATGGTCACACAGCAAATATGGATGAAATAAATGAGCTGGCGGAAGAATTCGGAATTTACGTTATTGAAGATGCGGCGCAATCTCTGGGTAGCACATACAACGGAAAGCATACCTCAACTATCGGCGATATGGGCTGTATAAGTTTCTACCCAGGAAAGGTTATGACTACGGGTGAGGGTGGGGCAGTAATTACTGACGATGATAAGTTTGCTGATAAGCTAAAAATGATAAGAAATCATGGGTTTGACAGAAATGGTGCACTCACTGGCTACGGTTTTAATTTCAGAATGCAGCAAATGTCAGCTGCAATAGGATATGCTCAGATCAAAAAACTGCCTGGATTCCTAAAGTTAAGGGAGAGGAATGCTTACACTTACATAAAAGAGCTTGAGGGAGTGAGCGATAAGGTTATTCTGCCACCAATAAGGGATGGTTCAAAATACAACTGGTACCTGTTCACTGTGAGGCATCCAAACAGGGAACGTGCCATCCAAGTTTTAAAGAAAAATGGTATTGACTCAAGGGTCTACTACGATCCACCTGTGCACAAAACCCCTGCATATCTTTCTTCAGTTTCCCTACCCCTGACGGAGATGGTGGCAAGGGATGTTCTTTCACTGCCTTCAAACCCGCTTGTTTCTGAGGACGATGTAGTAACTATATCACAACTTCTGAAACAAAGCTTAAATTAGGGCAATGCAAAGGAATGGAAGCATGAGCGAAGGGAAGAGCGATATATATTTTGAATGCGTTAGGTGCGGTCAAAAAGTTTCATTAAATGATTTGCTTGCGCTACCTGAAATAAAGTGCATATGCGGATTCAGGGTTCTCAGGAAGGTCAGACCACAGTCCATAAAGCAGGTTAAGTCAGCTTAAACAGGGCATGGAGTATCAGCAAGCGCTGTATCTTGTGGATCGTTTTTAAATCGATCTCTGAACCTGATTAATGTTATGCTTTTGCCGGTTGCGCACTCTAAAATTCTCATTGCCCTGAGCAGGTTATTAGCCCTTATTTTGTAACCCTTTCTACCGTACATTTCAATCAGCAGGATAATCAGTGTATCATAAGAAAATACTATAACATTTGGAGTATCAATAAAAAGATCAAAAAGCTCTTTTATTGTATCCTGAGGTTCTTTCTGAAAAAGCCTAACTGCGTTGCCATAATGGCTGCTGTACAGCCCATCCATATCTATCACATACCCATCTATTTCGAAAAGGGATTCCCTGTCAGCCCTAACTATCTTCACCATTAAGGACCACTATGCAAAAAAGCCTCGGGCTTCCTCACTGAATACGTGATGTTTCCTACAAGGCAGATAATGGGTTTGTTGCTTACTGACTGCATCGCTGGCAGCTTTCTGCCCGACAGCATATCACAGGCTGTGGGCCGGCATCTATCTGGTTCATGGATATCTAAGATGTCAATTGCTTCGTTCAGATCCGCATTCATTGCCATTTTCAAGCTACCTATGATTTCTCCATCATTACAATATTTAAGGCTTGTCCGCTCTGCTCGCAATCTTCCCTAATGGCTTTATTGCTCGTGTTTTAGAAAATACACTGGCATAAGGTGCACCTTTTATGCTACGGAGATATTGATCCCTTGAACCAGCATATATGGTGCCTTTACGGGCGTAGATACCTCTCCCCACCATTTGATCCACTTTGTTGTTTGGCTAAACGCAACTATGTTTGAGAGCAGCCTTGGCAGACTGTCTGAAAGCCTAAACCCTGAAACTGGATATTCTATTTGACCATTGTTTACATAAAATGCGGCGTCTCTGGCCAGTGTTGAAAATTCGCCTGTTATATAGCTGTTAAATCTTGTGTACCAGTTATTTGTAATTATTATCCCCCTTTTTATTTCACTAACTAATTTATCCTTTGTATTTCTTCCGCCTTCAACTATGAGGTTCCACGGCTCTGGCTCTATTATGCCCGCGTTTCCTGTAGTCCTTGTATTCCAAGATTTTGCTGTAACAGAGTTATGCAAATACGAATTGAAAACACCATCTTTGATTATCTCTGTTTCCCCTGTAGGTGCACCTTCGTCATCAAACGCCCTGCTTCCTATTCCGCCTTCCACCTGTCCACGATCTATCAGTGAAAAATTTGAAGCTGCTACAGGTTTGCCCAGCATACCTTTCAAAAATGACATGCCGATTTCAACCAAATATGCTGAAGCTGAAATGCCAACCATCTCAAGAACGCTAGCAGATACATTGGGATAGAGCAGCACGTCATAAATCCCTTCATTTATTTTGTGTGGATTATGTGAAAGTTTGCTGATCTCGCCCGCTTCCCTTCCTGCTGCCTGCGGCTCTATTCCCGAAATGCGCGTGGAGACGCTTATACCGCTGCCAGAAGACCCTTCTTTAAATGCCCTTATGTTAAGAGCATATGATGTCCTTTTGTCCACGGCTTCGTTTCCTGATGAGGTGATTATACCGATTTCATACTCATTGCCCTTAAATATGCCGGCTAGCCTTTCCGCGCCTGCCTCCATTGCACTCTGAATAGCGTCCTTTACCGATCTTACCATGCCTTCCTGATCAAGCTGCTCATCAAAATCATTGTTAAATTTGTAATTTGCATTTGCTGGGAGCTCAGCCACTTCTCCGTCTGGCAGCGATTGTAATTTGCTAACGAATATCTCAACCTGCCTATCCAAGTCTACCATGTTGTTGATTGTTATTATGGATCTTTTCTTACCCACTGTGGCGTAAATCTGCAGTATGGTAGACGAACCCGTGGCTGCCAGGGAAACACTATTATTAAAGAATCTGATTATACTTTCATTCCTTTTCTGTTCGATAATGGAATATTGGTCAACCTTTTTCATTATCAACTCCTTTACCTTTTCCTTGTACACTTTTTATCTCCTCCTCAGGTAAAGGTTGTTGAATAACATGTATGGCCCGCCCGTCCATACAGGCACCCCCTGCTCTGGGTCGCCCTTACCGCATATAGCTGCGCTGAATTCCAAGTCCCTTGATCTTCCGCTTAACCTTGACCAAAGCTCAGTGGTCCTAGTTTCAAGAACTACACCGCGAACTGGCTGACCGAGCTCCCCATTCTTTATTTCGTATGATTCATATCCAACATATCTCTGATTGACTCTCATATCATCAATGTTCCATTCCATAAATGATTTAATTAGTATGCCGTTTTTTGCTTCCTTTATGATTTCTTCCACGCTCATATCTCCAGGTTCAACAAACGTGTTTGACATTCTTACAATTGGCTCAACGTCATATGAAGATGCCCTTGATGAGGCATTGCTTTTGACGTTATAAACTGATGCAGTTTCCCTGTTGTGTAAAAGCTCATTAACTTCCCCTGCAACAACAAGCCTCTTTTTCCTTGCCTTAACACCTTCATCATCAAACGCAAAATATCCATACGAGTAGGGTATTGTAGGATCGTCTGTAACGTACATCTGTTCACTACCCAATTTCACCTTTTCATTCCCTAGCTTAATATAGGACTCGCCCCCCTGAGCCCCCTCTCTACCTATTACCCTGTCTGCTTCAAGGGGGTGACCCACAGACTCATGTGCCATTATGCCCGATATTTCTGGACCTACAACTACGTTGTATCCTCCAGGTTCTACTGGATGCGAGTTTTTAAGAATAGCAATGCTGGATTTAACTTCGTTTTCAATTTTTTCCTCTACTCCTAAATTTTCTAGAACTTCGGGACCGCCACTTCCGCCAAATTGAAGAAATCTTTGCGCAGTCTGACCACCGTAATGGCCTGTCAAAATCGCGGTTACTGAAAATCTGCTTGTCCTGCTCCTTATGATCGTATTTTCTGAATTAACAAAGTACTTGACCCCTAGAGTACCAGACACGCTTATGCTTCTCTCTCCTATCAGGCTTTCTTGCTTTACTATTTCATCATAATTTTCAGCCATTACCCTTAGATCTTCATAATTTACATCTTCAAATTTTCTGCGTTCATCTGTTGTCCAGTAGGCCGTTGTTATGCTTTCCCTTGACATTTCTGTTTTTCTGCCCAGCAATGTTAGGTTGAATTTGGCAAATTTGACAGCCCTTTCTATCACTGCCTTTATAGAATTACTGTCGAGTGCGTTTGAATACGCAAAACCAAGAACCCCGCCATATACCACTCTTATACCTATTCCTCCATATGTAACTGAAGATGGGGGCAACGGCTGGCCATTGTTAAGTGTATAGGAGATATGCCCAATGTTTTGGATTCTAGCTTCTGAATATGAGCAGCCCATGGAAAGTGCAATATTAACCGCTTTGTGCGCTAACCCTTCTTCCATATATAGCATATAATCAAACGTTTAATTAAGGTTTAATGCCGGTGTTACGTCATGGTAATGGAAAGGGAGGTTAAGTTAAGGATTGATGATTACAGCTCACTTGTGCATGAGCTAAAACGTCTAGGAGCCGAACTAAAAAGCCGTAGGCATCAGGTTGACTACTATCTAGATTTTCAAGATAATCGCCTGAAAAACAGTGGCAACTCATTAAGAATAAGACAGGAAGGCCATAACTGTTATATAACATTTAAGGGTAAACTGATAAATGATGAAGTAAAATCTAGAGAGGAACTAGAAACAAATGTTGGTGATTGTAAAGTTGTATTTGAGATACTGAATCGCCTTGGTATTACAAACAAAATCATTGTAAAAAAGGAAAGGGAAAGTTATGCCTTAAATGATATTATTGTTGAAATAGATAGGGTAGAGGGGCTTGGAAACTTTATAGAAATCGAAATAGCTGATACGAGGCAGCTTCAGAATGCAAAGAAACTTGTAAATGATCTTAAAATAGACTGGACACCCATAAAGGTTGGTTATGCTGACATGCTGTCTGAGATCAGGAAACCTTAGGGCTTTCCTTATTGGTGCCCTCCATCGCTTCTTTAACTGAATCGTTTATGGCATCAGCCATATAATGGTCTAGCAGCTTGAAGTTGACCCTTTTTACGTTGTCAACTTTTTTTATTGCATCTATAACATCCATTGAAAGCTGGTATGCTAACATCGCGGGACAAGCAGGAGTTGTCATCCTAACTTCTACGTTTACTGTACCATCGTCCTGTAGCTCAAGTTTCTGAACAAGGTTAAGGTCCATTATTGATACACCGACCTCCGGGTCAATTACATAAGAAAGGTTTTCCCACATCTGATCAAGCATTTTATCCTTATCCATTTGTATCTAAACAGCAAATGGATACTATTATTGTTTTTGCAAATATTTTTATGGCTTCCATGCATTTCTTGCCTTTATACCTATACCGTATCCTACTGCTGCTCCAATCAACGCAAAAATGGCGTTTTCTATTCCAGTTAAAACAGTTATAGACGGAAGGGCGTATACACCAAAGTTAAACAACATATACTGAGATGCCAGAAAAGTATCTGAAACGGCTGCAGCGAACGTGGCACCTATTGCTCTTACTGGTAGTGGGGCTTTCTCAATGCCAAGAATCGTTTCGGCAGCAAGGGCCCATGCAAAATAAAATGGAGTCCAGATTGGATTAAAATATGATATCATTGATATTATGAAGAAGGGTATCATTGCTATCAAAATGGACCCGGGTCTTTCAACAACCGCAATCAACGCCGCGATTATTATGCCCTCTGGAAGATAAATGAGCAACCCAGTTATAAACCAGCTAATGGGTGGCGTGTACCATACAAATGATGGAGCGTAAGAGGTTAACCACTGAGCCGCATATAGCAATATACCAAATGTTACAGGAACCGTTATTAACTTTAAATTGATCTCACGAGAAAACTTCTTGGTTACTATCAAAAACCCGATTAATATTATAATTAGGGATTCGGCAAGAGATATCCAAGTGGCTTCAAATTTGTTAAATGAATACCATAAAAAGACATAATATGAAATAATGGAAAGAGCTGTTACAAGCACAAAATCTGCGGCAACTATTTTTAGTGTGTCACTTTGCATGGATGGATCATCCATCCAAATATTTATTAAACCTTTTGGTAAACAACTTTTGTGCTGACAATAAATAATTTTGGGTTTAAATATGAAGGGTCTGAAGCTGTTTTGCTGGACAGCATCAACTGGGAGGTTGGGGAGGGGGAAATTGGTTTGCTTGAGGGACCCACCGGCTCTGGAAAAAGCACATTGCTTTATACCATAGCTGGATTTACAGGCAAATACGTCTACGGCCAAACAAATGGTAATATTGAGGTTAATGGGCTGGAACCCTCAGGAGCTCTCCGTGAAGGAATAATATATTATGTGCCGCAGGAACCCACCAACTCATTTGCAGGCTATGATGTAATTACGGAGCTAATGTGGAGGGGTGCAAGTAAGGATAAGGCAACACAAACTGCAATGGAGCTCGGAATTGGTCATCTATTAAAAAGACAGGTGTTCAGATTGTCCGGGGGTGAAGCTCAGAAGGTAGCCATTGCGGCAGCAATTCTTGGAAGGTACAAGATTATTCTGTTTGATGAGCCGCTTGCAAATCTAGACTCGGCTTCCAGAGCCAGCTTTATTAGCCTTCTGCAAATACTGAAGAAAAAGAAATTGACAGTCATTGTTGCAGAACACAGGACCAGTTATTTTAACGGCATAGCAGATAGAACACTGGCGCTTGATCAGCAAAAATCAGAATTAACTTACGAAGATCTGAAGATTCCTCCGATCAATCTGCACGATGATATCCTATTAAAGATCAGTAATCTGAGCTTTTCTTATGGTTCCAGGATGATCATTAAGAACTTTAATTTAAGCGTAAGGAGAGGCGAAGTTGTGGGTTTGATTGGAGATAATGGGTCAGGTAAAAGCACCCTCCTAAAGCTAATTACAGGTATGATCAAGGGCAAGGGCATTGAAAGGAACTTTCGATCAGTTGGGTTTTCCATGCAGACGCCGGAACTCCAGTTTCTTGAAGATACAGTTGAAAAGGAAATAAAATATGGCGCAAAAGGCGAAGCATATAGGCAAATTGCAGGTTTAATGGGGCTAGACAAAAAGCTTGACCGCCTACCACATTCGTTGAGTCGTGGTGAGCGTGTGAGGGTTGCGGTCTCTTCTGCAGCTGCAATAATGCCAGACCTGATCATTCTCGATGAACCCACGGAGGGTCAGGACTCGGTGGGGCTTAAGATGATGGAAAAATTGATTATGACCATGGCAAATGCTGGATCAGGAGTTATCATAATAACTCAGGAATCTGAATTTGCCAGCAAATATTGCGATAGAATAGTGGAAATTGGCACTGGTGCGTCATTAGCTTGATAAGTGTGCCTGAAACTGACAGTTATTTTGAGAGGGTGCCGTTTGAGCTGAAGGTAGTCTTGCTAGTTGCAACATCAGTATTCTCTCTGATTTGCTGGAATGTTGAGCTTTTGATGATTGGGCTAGTCCTTAGCTTACCATTGCTTACTGTTGGGGCAAAAAGCAGTTCATTGAATGCCTTTAAGCTTTACTTTTGGCTTGCATTTTCATTTGTGATTTCTCAAGCGGTTTTCTACTGGGGCTATTATTCAGGAGCTCAAGTGAGTGTTTTGCTATATATATTTAGACCCGGGGCCAATTCCTTTATTGATATGCTGACAATGGGTAGAGGGATAGCCATTACAGTGCAAGGAATCAGCTGGGGTATTGAGTCGTCTTTAAAGTTTGGTATAACATATTTCTCAGCATTGGGTGTTATCTATACTACAAGTCCAGCTGAAATACTGAGAACAATATATAGTATAAAGCTGCCACAGTTCATTAGACTAAGCGCCATCTCTGCTTTTAGGGTTTTGCCGGTTATGGTGGAAGATATGGAAAGCATTATTGCAGTTGCAAGAGTGCGCAGGCCAGATGGATTGATAAAAAGGCTGGATGAGCCGTTTACAGTGGTAAAGTCCATGATATTTAATTCCGTAAAAAGGGCGTATCACCTTTCAATGGCAATTGAAATAAAAGGAATGCCTGAGCTTGATATTCAAAGGAATAAAGTAGATAATGTGATGACTACCGCTGTACTGATTCTAATCGTTGCGTTCATACTTTTAATAATCATTAGCCTATTTGGGCCTTTTTTCCAGCAATTTTAACAGGTTTTTAATCCTTGCAAGTTTATCTGGTACCAGCAGTCTAGATGCAATCAACACCAGCACTATAGTTTCAATTATGGAAAAAATTATTCCTGACCAGACATATGCTGGAATTTGCGCTGTTATGAAAGATTTGGATACCGCAATTGGGTATGTTGGCGGAAGAGCCAGCATCAGGAGCTTAAGCGGCAATGGCGAGGTTCCAACACTCCCACCCAGCATATATACCATGGCTGGAATTATTACCGGTATTGTTATTATTCCTATGTATGTATTTGCTACGCGTACATCCTCACTTAGTATTCCCACAATTATACCTAGGACCGCGCTGAATACTGTTGCAATTATTAGTGAAACAACAAAGGAAAACATGACGGGCACAGTTATCACCGTAAATGATACAGAACTGGAACTGATCTGTGGTACTGCTAACAAATAAATTAGCATTCCTCCAAGATAAAATAAGGTGCCGATGATGGCTATTAGAAATGATGTAACCATTTTTGAGAGTAGTATTGAACTTCTGTTGACAGGAAATGTCAACATCATTTCCAACGTCTTTTCTTCGTTTTCTGTGGCAATCGATGTTGCCGACATCTCAGCCACAAGAAGAGAAAGGGAAGCTAGAAGTATTGGAACAAGCAGCGTCTGCAGCTGAGCCGTTCCGTAAAGGGTATCCGGGCCGGTTCTGTAAATTTTACCATTTATTTCTGTAAGAACCGTGTAATTTATCGGTGAAGTGATCGAAATGTAATTGGTTATTCCCCTTGATGATAGAAGCTTGTAACTAAGATTGGTATTAAGCTGGGAAAGTGCATACTGTACGTACTCTGACTTGATATATTGCGCTTCATCTAGATTTGACATATTAAAAAGAACATCTGCATGCAAGGGTAGGGATTGCGGTGTTATACTGTTGTTCTGGAATTTAATTGAAGCTACCGAATTCGCTGCAGGCTCATTTAAGTAAACTTTTAATCCATAACTCTTTAATATTCCGCTTATTTCGCTAGCGTTTGGAGATTGCGTATAAACTGCCACGTTCGCTGACACTGGCCCACTTGGAATAACCGCGCTCATGAGCCCGCCAAGTGCTCCGAAAACAATTAGAGGTATAATCAATCCTATGTATATTCTAGGATCCCTCATAAGATCCCGAGTGTCCTTGAGCAGGAGGTTCAGAAACTTAGATTTCATTTTCTCCCACCATTTTCATAAAAGCCGCCTCGAGGTCACTTTCTCCATCAATAAGATCTTGAGGCGTGCCAAGTGCTATGATCCTTCCCCGGTGGATCATGGCAATCCTATCACATAATGTTTCAACTTCGTACATATTATGGGAAGATAGTATGATAATCGCCTTAAAACTCCGTGCATATTCCCTGATCATTTTCCTTATCTTTACGGTATATGTTACATCAATGCCAGAGGTTGGTTCATCCAACAGGGCCAGCCTCGGATGCACCATAAGAGCGCGTGCTATCTGCAATCTCCTTTTCATTCCTTTGCTGTAACTCTTAGTTTTATCGTTTAACCTAATTCCTAATCCGGAAAGTTCCTCTCCCCTGTTTACCATGGTTTCGGCATCTCTGTCCGTATCAGAGTACATGTGGGCTACAAATCTTAGATATTCATAGCCGGTAACGTTTTTATATATTCCAGCCTCCTCTGGCACATAAGCCATTTTTTTTCTGATTTTATTTTGATTAGCAACTATATCGAGATCGTCCACTAACACTTTACCACTATCAGGAAGCAGCAGCGTTGCAAGAACCCGCATTGTTGTGGTTTTACCTGCACCGTTTGGGCCAACAAGCCCAAAAATTTCTCCATCGTTGACGTTAAATGTTATGTTGTGAAGTACCTCTCTGCCTCCAATCCATTTATACAGAGAATTTACAACTACTGGCAATATGCATGTGTTATGCAGTAATAATTGATTAATTAATCTATTCTTTGGTTGTCACTATCTCTCTTATGAGCCCTGTATCGTCTATTTCCAGTTTGCTTCTCCAGTCTTTCATCAGCAACCCGTTTTCTTCCTTTATATATCCCAGTCTTTTAAGTTTTGAGATAATCTGATTGACTCTCCACTTTGGAAGCTTAGTTAAAAGAAGTCTTTCAACTGCCTGAATCTGCACACCCCCACCCCTTATTGTAATTTCAGATATAATTATGGCCAGGGCGGCAACCTCCTCTACCCTCATCCACCTTGAAAGTTCAAGGTCTGAAAGTGGTTCCTTTGGCATTATTACAAACCTAGCTTTATCCATGTTGTCTGCATCCTCTTCATCTGGCACAACTGCTATCTTCATTCCCAGCTCTTCCGCCTGAACAGCTGCAACCTTGATTGCACCTGTGTATTCCTTCCCTAAGTGTTTTTTCAGCTCCCACCCCTTCATTCCCGGAAGTGATGAAGTCTCGATCAGCAGAAGCTTGAGCACTTTCTCTGCCTTTTGCTTTATCTCTTCATCAGATGGTGTATTTTCTTCAGCCAAGTGGTATCGCCAGACTCTCAAAATCGCCATCAAGTGGCATGCCTATTAACGTTTCTCCCGTTATCGAATTCCTTCTAACCGAAATCTTGCCCGTACTTGACAAGTAGGCAATATAAAACGCCCTCCTGAGTCTCATTTCATCTTTGCCTATGACTTCCTCATATAAAATTTCCTTTTTATTTTTTAAATTGGAACTAAGCTCTTTATAGAACATCATAGCTTCATTTTCAAGCTCTTTTTCCAATGGGAATAATTCTGAAACCTGCTCAGCTGTCCTCTGGACCAGCCCCATTCCCTCTTTCCGTCCCCAAGGTTCAACGAGGCCAAAATATTCCAGAGCTACACGTATCCTGTCCCTAGAAAGCCTGTGTATCCCTAGTGAAGGGTAAGCATGGTTTGCCATAATCTGCGCTATTTTCTTTACGTCCATGGAAGCTAGCTTCTGCCTAAGGAGCTCAGGATCAAGCTTCAATCCCCTTAAGGCATCTATTACCCAATCCTGCTGCTCCTTAATTATTTTAGATACTGAGTTAAGGGCCGCTGATTCCATATTCAAGCTCCTTTTTTGATCCTTTATCCTATTCTGATTGATCTGAATAAGCAGGTTATTCACGTCTATAACAAATGGATCCCCCCCTCTTATAAGAAATGTATCTGGAAGCTCTATTATCCTCTTTAATGTATCCTCTTTTTTGCTCACCTTACAACCACCTTTGACGCGCTGCCTGTCTGGGTCTTCTGGACCACAATATAATGGATGTCATTACTATAAAATGTTGGGAAGTTTGGGGTTATGACAACGTACTGTGCTTCTTCATTTTTTATCATATCATATATTGATTTTATGAATTTTTCTCTGACCAGTGGATCCATATGGACATCAAACTCGTCGAGCGCCCTGAATGGAGACACAACGTACGTCTGAACGGCAAGCAGAAACGCTGTAACAGAAGCGCTCAGCTCTCCGCCGCTCTGTGAAAAGCTATCAAGTGGTATCAGATCGCTGCCTGCAAAGCTTGCATAAAGCCTCAGGCCGGCATTTTCCGGATCATCCTCATTTTCAAGTATCACCTTTCCGCTGGCATTTATCTGGCCCATTATTTCGTTGTATCTTATGTTAACCTTACTTATAGTATTCCTTATAAGTGATCTCCATTCCTCTGACCTCTTTTTTATCTCCTCAACTGTATTGTCCTTGTTCCTCCTAATGACTTCCAACTTTCCCTTGTATTCATCAAGCTTATCCCTGAACTCTAGGTATATTTTTTCTGCTTCCTGATCCACATTTCCCATCACCTTAAGCTGCGCGTTAACAGTTCTGATATCCTCCTCCACTTCTGCTTGAGAACGCTGGGAGCTTGGTCTTTCGCCCTTGACCTTTGCTAGCTGTTCATCAATCTGCTGTTTAAATTCATTTATCTGTGATTGGTATTCTCTTAACTCCCTTTCGGCCTCCTTGATCCTGTATTCAATAACTGAAAGCGAGCCCTTTACGCCGAGCATGTTATCAACATGCCTCTGCACTTGATTTAATCTACCAATCAGCTCAGCCAGGGACTTTTCATCTCCCTTAAATACTAATGCCGCCAACTTCGAGCTTTCTTCAAGAGATTCTTTTAGATTTTTGTTCAAATCGCGAAGCTGCTCACTTAGTGATCCAGCTTTATCTTTCATGGCATTCAGCTCTTCAGTGACTTTGTTAACCCTTTCATTCAAAACTTGGGTGGATTTTTCAAACTTGAAAAGGATGCTCCACTGCAACTCTGAATTTAGGATCTCAAGTTGCTGCTTTAGATTGCGTGCCATTACGAGTTTATCGTACTCTTCCTTCCACTTATCAAGCGAGTCCATTGCTTTATTAACCAGTTCTTGATACTGGCTTTCTTCGCTCAATATTTTCTCCAGCCTGTGCCTTGCTTCCAGCAGGTTTTCCCTTATAGCCGCTGTCCCAAGGGCTTCTTCAACCATTTTGAGTTTTTCACTTGGTTTAATAAGTATAAATTCATCAACCACTCCCTGTGGCATTACAATTAGATAATTGTCGGGGTCTATCCCAACCTTCTTTAACAGCTCGGTAACCTGATTTCTGGATACTTCCCTGTAATCAACTTCGAACCAATATGAACCGTCCTTCCTTATATACCTTGAAATCATTATTTCATCCTTGTTAAACATGGGGAATGGCCT
Source organism: Nitrososphaeria archaeon (assembly GCA_049965895.1). Taxonomy (GTDB): domain Archaea; phylum Thermoproteota; class Nitrososphaeria; order Conexivisphaerales; family UBA164; genus KM4347-05. The sequence goes on from JBMFVR010000004.1 coordinate 22,100, forward strand.
TTTGCCTGAGCTTGGAGTGTTATCGATTATCAGCGATATTCTGCCTATACCTTCTCCCCGTTTTACAAGGTCAGCCAACCGTCTGGATCTTTCTGTGTTTATTTGCCCCATTGCAAGAGATATTCCTAGAAGTATGGCGCTCTTTCCCGCACCATTGGGGCCAGTTATGAAATTAAAACCTTTTTTAAGTTGAATTCTTCCATAACGATAGCTCATAAAGTTTTCCAATATTATTTCCTTAATTGTTGCCTTAGCCAACTTTTTTCACATTATTAGCATAGCATTTATCTTTATCGCCAAGTTTAATCTTTTTATTTCATTTTCCATAGCTTGTATATGCTATGAGCGGCTGTTAAAGCGCCGCAGATTTGCAACATTGAAAACAATTTCTATGAGCTGTTAAATGTCTAGCTAAAATAAGTGGGAATATTTAAGGAGTCAAACTGCTCAGCGGTGATCACTGGTGAAATGATGTACTTGCCATTTCCAACACTTACCAGATGGGGTCCTATTATTATTTCTAAGCGCTCTGTTGTGCTTCCTGATACATGAAGACCGCCTGCAACTATTGGTATTTTCAAAACCCCGCTTGGCACGCTCACTGAAATGTTAATCCCACCTATTTCAACAATGCCAGAAGTGACTATCAAGCGCAGTTCTGTATAATTTCCGGTTGGCACAGTGCTAGATGCTAAAAATGAAAGGTTCCCACTAAGCAACACTGTTGTTGATTTGTTAGAGATCGTTATCCACTGGCCTGAAGTTGAATGTATCATAATCGATGAAATAGTCAGGTATACAGGGTCAGCATTGCCCGTCGTTACATATACATCAACTGTTCCAAAATAAGTTGACCTATAATAATAGAAACCGCCTGCAACTATCAAAATTATTACTAAAACTGCATAAATGGCTGACTTATTCATATGTTTTTTATTTTTATGCTATCTTAAAAGCTTATGCATAATATTGCTTCCACATTTATTACTGATCTTTTGGTGCTATTAACAGTTAAAGTTTATTTTTTGACTGGATCCTCTTTCGGGTAAATGATCTTACAAACCGGTAAAAGGACCCCAATAGCACTTATGCCTTGTTTCGCCAGTATGAGCTTGAGAAGAGCCTCTCACATCCGAGTCAATAATAAAGAGAAGTCATTTAGCTATATAGAAATGGATACAAAGGTATTCATCAGTGTTTGATTAGTTTAAGCATTAAACCATAGATTAGACTGAAATAAACGTTAAGTGTGGGTATGGGTTGCTTTTGAGCCTGAGCATTTCCTTCGTTTTACATGGCACCAGAACTCTCTTGCTTATTATTTCATAACATAGTATGGAAGGAAGACAATTTACACTGATGGGGCTGGTGCAATGATGCGCCCAAATTGGCAGGTGTTGATATACGATGAACAGAGCCTGAAGAACCTTATGGAGAGGATGAACGAATAAATAAAGGACATAAGCGTTTGATGACCTGGTCCCTTGCAGAAAGCCAAAATAAATAACTGGCTCAAAGTGTTTAAATTCTTCTACAACTATGGATTTGTAGATGAAGAAATTGGTAAGGCGCCTCTTTCCAATTAGTTGTTGCCAGAACGGGTTAAGCCAATTTTATTGATTGCAAGGTAATCAGACTATGGAATCAAGTTAACGACGCCGATCTTTTACGGCATTAGCTTTTTAACGCGCTATACATATATTTAACAGAACAATCAACCAACACGATGTTACACACATTGCTTCTAGGGATATTGATGGGTATCTCCATGGCTGCACCGCCTGGCCCTATAAATGCAATGATTATATCGGAGGCCACCAGATCAAATTTTCGTGGTTCGCTCGTAGGACTAGGAGCCATGACTGCTGATGCTATATATTCTGTTATAATGCTTGTGATTAAAGGGTTTATTCCACATACCGTGATTTATCTACTGTATTTTGCTGGGGGCACTCTTATGCTTTATTTTTCGATAAATATAATTAAAGCTAACTACAATCGCACTGGGGCTTCAGGGAATTACTTTAGGGGCCTTTTAACTGGGCTCGTAAATCCCTATCAGATTTCTTGGTGGATAACATTTGGAACAGCAATGTTGTACAAGTTTGGTATTGATATATTAGTTGGATTTTTTGTTGGAATTATTATCTGGCTTGCAACTTTCCCATACATTATTAAAAGGTTCATAACATCCAAGTTTGTATTTTATATAAATATATTTTCATTTATTATTCTCCTTGCATTTGGATTGTTTATGATATATGAAGGTTTGAAGCTAGTCGTTCAGTTTTAGATCCACCATGCACCTAGATTAGCTGGCATTAAAAGTTCATATTTTCCATCTTCTCCCTTCTTTAATATGCCTCTTGCAGTCCAGAAATCTAGAATTGGTTCTAGCGAATATGAAATCTGATATCCTGTTAACTTGTTAATAAAGTCCTTTATCTCGGCCTCTGTTTTTGGACCTCCTGCTAAAGCCGTGTATATCAGCCGTCCTGTCCCGCGCGGCATACCAGCTGGGCTAAATCCTATTCCCCATCCAGTTCCACACCCGCGCCCATTACCCGCTCCAAACCATCCACCTCCACATCCACCTCTTCTACCATATCCAAACATATCGAATCACCGATATTACCTACTATATGGTGCTATATAAATATATCGGAAAAACGATACTATATTTCATACAATATTGATGTGTGTAGTTATTATGCAATTATTCAACATCTATTGAGCGTTAATAGTTGAATCAACAAATTTAAAAATCCTAGTTCTGCCCGTTTTTTATCAAGTTTTCTTTAGGTTTGAGTTGGACTGCGACGTTTCTTCAACTAGCTTTAAGTTGGAAATTGTTGCGGTGACTAGGCCTTCTACAGATTCAATCATAGTAAAAATAATGGGAAAAGAAAATGCAGGAACATCTATGGTCTTCGCTAATGCAATATCTCAGATAGCATCTATGATTGCCCGTTATTCGTAGACATAATAATATCTATAGAAAATCCAATGCCCGCAATAGATGGTTTAATAAAAGTCCTCTATTATCTCTCGTGTTCATTTTAATGTGACATTTACGGGCCCGGCGGGATTTGAACCCGCGACCTCTGGCTTCGGAGGCCGGCGCTCTATCCATGCTGAGCTACGGGCCCACAATATCAAGCTGATTTACATAACCATCAAGCTCATTTACAAAACTGATTAACTTATTTATTGGTACTATTGGTGTATTATCCAGTTGTTTATCAGGACCTTCATAAAGGGTCACAATTACAGGGATGCCCAGTAACCCCTTATAGGATCCTATGACTAGCTTGATTCTGACTTTCTGCATCTGTACGGCTCGGCCCAACGAAGATCTTCCCATTCTTTTCCAGTGCTTACAGTCTATTCCTATCAAATACCTGTCATTATGGGCAAGTACGTCTATTTCTTTTCTGTTGATTCTATAGTTCAAGTTCACTTCAAAACCATTTTTCTCCATTATTAATGCTGTTAATTTTTCAAACTCATTCCACGAAAGGATTTTGCTGAGTTCTTCGATTGTTAGATAATTTTTATTTATTTTGATTTCTTGGTTGGCGGGTTTTACTTTTCTGAGAAGTTCCATGAACTCCTCATTGTAGTTTTTTGGCCATGACATAAGCGTTTTCACCATCGCTGTAATAATATGGTATTGTTCTTATTACTGAAAAACCGAGCTTTTTGTAAAGCTTCAACGCAGGCTCATTGTTAACCCTCACCTCCAGATATATTTCAGAGCATCCATTGTCTTTCATTTTTTTCATAGATTCTTCAAGCAATGCAGTCCCCAAGCCTTTATTCCTGTGCTCTTCAAGTACAGCTATTGAGACTACGTGACCCTTTTTAACAAAGTTAAAGCCGAAGTTAGATAGTCCTCGTTCCAGCCTATTCATTTCGTACCCTATAACCCTGCCATTAATCTTTATAACTAGAAAGCCATCGGGAAAATTGTCATAGATTTCCTTGTAAAATTCTGGCGTGTAATGCTCTGGCAATGTGGCTTCATTAACTTTCATTACTTCCCATATATCATCTTCTATAGCTTCAAGCAACAAATATGGTCCTATTGATTGTTGCATTTGATTTATTAGATTGTACCCTTTTATAATTTCTTCTGTTCGTTGTCGTAATCGTCAAAAAGCCATCCAGTAACACCCTCCTCAACTACATAAACCTCTTTTATCCCCGATCTTGCAAGTACTCTTGCAGCTTCAGTAGCTCTCCTGTTGGTTCTGCAAATACAAATAATTTTGCGGAACCCTGCCAAATATGTTAAACTTTCAGCTATACCCTTCAGGGGAATGTTGACAATATTATCGCCTTCAATTCTGTAAAGCTCAAACTCTTCTGGTTCTCTGACATCTACCATGATTATGCTGCCTGCTTTGAGCATTTTCTGAGCTTCCTGTTTTGATATGTTTTTTATCTGCATATTATCTGATATTTAAAAAATTATTTTAGCTTTTAGGATAAATTTCTTTTAAAAAATTTGATTTAGATTGTAAAAGATTTTGAAGACCCGATAAGGCTGCCATTGACGACCTTCATATATTCATTACCAATGTTATTTTCAGCCTTTTTCCAGTAAACGGCAGGCTTAATTGCCTCTGCATGAGCCTTTATTGTTTCCGAATTATCGAGCATGTCCTGCATGATCTGTTCGAGAACATAATTAATTTTAAATTTAGGTTTAAAACCGAGCTTTTTTAGCGTCCTATGAGAAACCCTATATAGGTGTCTCTGCTTCTCAACGCGAGGATCCTCGACTCTCTCGTATTCGGGGTCAAAGCCGTATTTTCTGGCTATCTTTTCAGCCTTTTTTGCAAGTTCAATTGTGCTGTAGATTTCTTCCATCTGGTTTACAACCCTATATTCTCCTTCATCAGCCGGTTTTTGTCCCAGCATAAACAGGCAGTCTATGCTGTCCTGAAGAGAAAGAAAACTTCTCTTCATCATTCCAGTGCCATAAATTAGGATCTTATTAAATGCAATTATCTGCGCAAAGTACTTGTTCATAACAGTTCCCCACACTCCATCAAAGTCAAGGCGGGTGTTCAGTTCGCCGTTTACCAGATCCTCGGTTCTGCTCCCATATACTACCCCCTGTTGCACATCTGTAGCCCTGATATTCCAAATCTTGTTAGCAAATATTATATTATATGTATCAAAAACTTTGCTTACATGATACCATGAACCTGGATCCCGGGGTATCATTATTCTGTGCTTTTGGCCCCTATATTCGACGTTCATCCATCCCTCTTCGATATTATACGATGGTGTGCCATATTCACCCATGGTCCCCATCTTAACTATATGCGTTTTTGGGCTGTGATTCTTTAATGCAAAGATTAAATTGAGGTTAGTAAGTACATTGTTAACTTCCGTATAGACTGCATGTTCCCTATCAATCATTGAATATGGGGCGCTTCTCTGTTGTGCTAGATGATATACTGTGTGGGGCTTATACTTGCTGACTAGGCCGTCTATAAAATCGCCGTTAGTTAAATCCCCTATAATTATTTTTAGGTTGTTTTTCCCATATTCCTTTTTAAATGCCTGTACTCTTTGCTCTGGAGAGCCTATTGGAAGCGCCGTAGTGCCACCGACCTCTTCAACCAGTTTTCTTGTAACTAGATTATCGATGCCTATAATTTCCTCATCAAGCTCCCGCGCAAGCCTGACTGAAAGAGGCCAGCCAATATAGCCATCTGCGCCAAGCACAAATACTGTCAATCTGATTATCTATTACAAATGTAGTTAATAAGCTTTATTAAAAAGGCATGTAACAATTTTACGAAATAATCACTAATGTATATCAAACGGTAAATTTACTAGTTTTTGCACTGAACAGGTGCATGTAATTAGTATTTTGAAATTAAAAACCGGCACTACGGGCTCAGTAAACGGTTCATCCATTTATTGCATAACCATACACCTGAAGAGATCCTGGCTTGACATTAGGGTTTATCAAAAGTGACCTGCCTTTTACTGCAGGCAATTTGTTTCTGAGCTTTAATGTGCTACCATCCAGGTCACCCATGGTTTTCATTCCGCAACAAATCACATGTAACTCTTTAGCATCTGGCGCCCATTTGAATTTTTCAGATACCTTAAGTTCATCTGTTAATGGTGTATCTGGCTTCAAGAGGCCGTAAGTGTTTGCTAGTGCATTAAGATCTGAGTTCCTGACTGCAAGACCAACCCTTACACCGGGTCCTACTGAAGGCTGATCCTCATCAAGCACTTGTATACTCTTTACATCTATCTCTATATTTGATGGTAATGCTATCAGCCTATCATGCACAAAGATTTCTGTCCCAGAAAATCCTAACATTACCGTACCAACGCCCTTGACATTAAATACCCTATCAATGTAAACTGTGCCATTATTTTCTAGGTTCAAGTCAAACTCCTTAAAATCCTTTAACATTCTGGAAATTCTCATTGAATTGAACATCTTCTGGAATGTTTCTGGATCCTGGGCTACTACGGCCCCTTCAATTCCGGAAGCTTCTGCCAGAAGTGCTAGCTCAGCTTCTGCCTTATTAATCTCATTAACAATCAGGTAAAAACTTGATGAAACTGAAATACATTTTGCTGCCTCAAGCACTTTTGATGAATCGGAAACCAAAACAGACCTGAGCACGTCACCTGTTTTTCTGTAAAATATACCACTTTCAACACGTTTGCCAAGTAATGATGCATATTTTTCCGAAACCTGCAAATCATGCGACAGTACTGTTGAAATTGAACCGGTTAGCACATTTAAAGTCCAAGCATTTGATTTTAAAAGGCTTTCCATTTCAAATGCATTAACTGCATTGTTGTAGGCGGTGATTAAAAATCCATATTTATTTGCTGACGCAGTAGGACAACACTGATAGATTAACATTATATTTAATGAGATATTTTAATGTGACATTCTCCCACGCTAAAGCGCGTGAGCTTCCCATGCCGCTATCCCCTAGTTCGGGTTCGTCCGCAGTATGAGAACTTGTTTCCTGATTCAATGACACACAGCCAGTCTAAGGAAAGGAAAAATTGGGCGCGGGATAAGTGGTAAATGGCATGAACAGGAGGAAAGATGGCTGCAAAGGCC